>JAHFAF010000224.1 GCA_023250715.1 Pseudobdellovibrionaceae bacterium
AACATGAGTGCCGCAAGCTCGCGATGAACCGTTTCTAAAGACCTCGCGACGCGAATGATAGCGGGAAGAGTGCCAATGGTGTGTTGGCCACAAAACGTGCGAATGGCGCCAAGTCCGGGGACGTCTAATGTCTGGGAGTGATAGCGCTGATTAAGACAGGCGCCTGCGGATAAATTCGATTGAATGCTTCCCGGCCTATTACTGTAAAGGCCTTCGCCTTTGTTATCCCAAACATCAATCCACTTTGGAATTTCTTTTCCTGCCCCATCATCTCCGTGTTCGTAGCTTCCCGACCAACTCACTTTCCCTTCGTCGAGAAGTCTTAAGCCTTCCTCAGCCGCTTCGTAATCCTCACGAAGCTGGCTATCGACGGAGGAAATCAGATTATGCTCTAGCCAGACATAAATACCGCCGGAATAGAGCACCAGTATCGCAGTCAATGCGGCGGCAAACCAAAGAGAAATACGCACTCTCACGCTTTGAGGCATCCACAACCTCTTCACGGGTGCTGTTCCTGCAAAACAAACCCGAGACCTCGAACCGTGTGAATGAGTTTAGGCTGCTCCTCTGGATCCACTTTTTTACGAAGCCGCGCCATGTGAACGTCGATGACATTGTCTAATGACGTAACTCTTGATTCTTCTTTCCACACGTCTTGCGCAATCATTTCGCGAGAAACCAGTTGGCTCTGGTGCCGCATTAAATATTCTAAGAGTTCATACTCCCTGCCGGTAAGAGAAAGCGTTTCCTCGCCGCGATTTACTTTTCGGGTTACCAGATCCACTTCTAGATCTAAGACTCTAAGCCTTAGAGCTTGATCGCTCCGCCCTCGGCGAAGTAGAGCTCTGATGCGTGCAACAAGTTCGGAGAAGGCAAAAGGCTTTATCAGGTAATCATCGGCCCCTTTGTCTAGGCCTCGCACCCGATCCTCAACTCCATCCCGAGCGGTAAGCATCAAAACGGGCGTTTGAATTCCTCGCTTTCGAAGTGTCGCTAGGACCTCGAAGCCATCTCGACCAGGCAACATCACATCTAAAACGATCAGGTCGTAGACTTCGGCCGAGGCATGGAAAAAGCCGTCGTTCCCATCTCGCGCAACCGTGACCTCATAGTGTTCCGCTTCAAGTCCTTGCTTTAACGCCTGGGCCACTTTTGCTTCGTCTTCGATAACAAGGATGCGCACTAGAACCTCCTATTCCCTTATAGCAAATAGGCTGAGGGCCACAACTGAACGTTCCCTGAAGTCTTCTTAAGAAAGGCTGGAGAATTCTATGATTTCGAAGATTTATGAAGAAGTTGGCTTGACGGGCCAAAGGTCGGGAAGTATCTCAATCCCACGGTGTTGGAGGGTTTTATGAGGTTCCGTTTTCTTTTCTTATTTTCATTAAGTGTCAGTGCATCGGCTTTTGCGGGCTCGCTCAAACTCGAGGTCATTTGCCAATACCTCAAAGGGACAGGCGACAATCGTGAACAACTCAACGTCTCTGTCCTTACCGACCTGCAAACTTCCGAAAAAATCGCAGAAATTTACTCTCGTTTTGAGGGGAAGGAATCAGAAGTCGTTGGAATCTCCGTTGTGCGCCGAGAGGACTCAATGAATCGAGTCTATGAATCTTCATACGGAGAACGCTCCTTTAAGATGGGCGTTCGCCACATAGAAGAAACCAAGGGGATTCATATTGGTTCAGTAACCGGAGAAATTGACGATCGCCATTTTCAGGAACAGCCGGTGAAGTGCGCCATATTTCAATAGCCCGCTACCCGATCATCTCCCTAAGAGAAGAAACCACTGAAAGAAGAGCTGCCTCATCGGCCAAGATGTAGTTCTCCTCGCTTGCCAGAAGAACATGATTTCTAACCAAGTGCTGAAGGGATTTTTCTACATCTTCTAGTGGGATTTGAGTGTGCCCCTCGATAATTTGCGAGTTGATTGAGATCTGCCGTCCTTTAGGAACCTTCACACCAAAATACTTGAAATAGAAAAGGAGGAAATGGACCAGCTTTTCAGACGGGGCCTTCAGATGCAAAATGCCAAGTAGCTCGTTTGTCTTATAAAGACGTTGGGTAACGAGGCGAATGACTTGCAAAAGAAATCCTGGGAGTTTCGCCTGCAGCGCTTGTAACGCTCCATAATCCAGCTCCAGGACCGAAACATCATCCACGGCCTGAGCACCGAGCCCCCTTTTGAAAGGCTCCTCGGAAAGTAGCGCCCCCTCGCCGAGGAATTCCCCTGGCCCAATAAATTCCACCACACGTACTTGGCTTCCCGTTCGAAGCGTCAACTGGACTTTGCCATCGATGATTAAGAACATGGTATTGCCACGCTCGCCCTGCCCGAAAAGCATGAAGCCCTGAGGGACCGCTCGAACATATTTTTTTAGCGCGGGATCTTTTAAAAGGTCTTGTAACATAGAGCCCTTTCGAGCTTCCACTTCCTTCACACCTTCACCACAGGAGGAACTTACACCGGAATCCTGGAAAACGTGAGCGTTTATCGGGGAATTTCATCGAAAGTATCTGCGGGAGCATCCAACGTCCAACAAGTCTAATTTTACAGGAGGAGGCCCCAGGCCTTCAATCCCCATAAATCGACGATAATGCTCATTGTGGCGCCATATTTTGGATTGAGGTGAGCTTCACAATTTCAACCCATTCAACTGTTATGATCTTAACCACCATGATCTACTTGCCCAAATAGAATGTCGACGTATCGCTCAACCGCCGATTCAGACAGGATCCAGTGTATGTTGCAACAATACGCGGACGTTGTGTAGACGTCTCATACTGAGTAGAAGCAAATTCCACCCTTCCTAAACTAGACCCAGCCGGAGAGAGAATCATTCCATAATGTGCTACTTGGTTGAGCTTATCGATAAGAAGGCGAAAGTACTCCGTGACATCGAACTCCACAGTCGAGCCGCTTGGGGTTCCTATCACGGCAGTAAAGCTCGAATCCGTATCGCCCCCGGCTGCCGCCCACCGGCCCGAGCTGGAAAAATAGTGGGCGTTGTCCCAGGTAACGTCCTGCCACCACGGCTTAGAAAGAAGCCTCAGGTCGATTTTCCCCGTGAGATCGCTTTCCTCTTCCGTAAGAACATCCATTACCAGTTTTGCACTGGTGAGGTTCGAAGAGCTTAGTGTTTGAGCGCTACAATTTAAGAGCTCATCCATAATAACTAGCGGTAGGTAGAAAACGAGTAATAGAATGTTAAGCGGGTTTTCATTTATAAGGCCGTTCAAATACGTATCAGGATTGGAGTCTTGGGAGCCAGTCGGCAATCTCAAGATAGTTCGCTCCTCCGTCGCAGCATTTTTAGAGATGAAGACCTGGTCCAAGGTCGCATGATTCGTAAGGTCGCTCGAGCTGATATAGGTGTCCGTCTCGAGCGCGATGGTTTGCGTAAACGTCTTGGTTGTGCAGCTCGTAAACAGAATTGCACAGAGCAAACAGCACAGCGCTTTTCTCAGAAATTGCATTTTACCTCGGCGGTAATGGATTGGTTTGCAAGCAGGTAGTGCTTCACGAGAAACGGCGCTTGAAAATACTGCTCGACCTCATCGAAGTTTCCGATCAAGAAAGTCCCGTAGAGTTTCGCTTCAACCGGCCCAATGTGAAGCCCAGCGCCCACAATTCCAGTGGTGAGGCTCTTAGTATCAATGTAGAAGGCAAACTCTTTCGATGCGACCGCAGTTCTTCCCAAGGAGTAAAGCTTTACGCCGCCAAGGAGAGAAAGAAAGGGAAGCGGAAAAAAAATGACGTGAGGCGATCCGACATATGTCCCGGCCCTGCTCATCTTGGTGGTGATCCCTTCCAACGCCGCGAGCTCCTTCGAATCCACGCTAAGCGCTTCGAGATCGAGACCCACAACGAGCCTTTCGCTGCGATACCGAACTCCTCCATAGACTTCATACCAGGCTACATCGAATTGAGTTCCGGCAAGTTGCCCCATTTTTTGTGATTGCACCCCGAGCCCTACATCGAGCTCCAAATTTTCCCTGCTAAATCTTAGGCCAGTATCCAGCCCCCCCATAGCACTTCCACCCAGCCTCGTAACGGCAAGGTTGGGCCGCAAGTACCACGCAAAAGTGTGGTGGGCCTCTTTCCCGGAAGCGATTTTGATCCCACCTGAAAGCTGAAATGAAGGATCAAGATCCAATTTTCCGAATCCTCGCGCTGGAATTGAAAACCTCTTTGAAATGTACGGGTAGGAAAGTGAAACTTCGGAGGCAATCTCCTCTTCCTTTTTCTCCTTTTCTTCGTGCCAATATTCAGAGGTGAATGTGGAGGCGGATGAAGTAACACACAGCCAAAGCGTTAGAAGGGAAAGCCTTATCATAGAGTGGCGAGGAATTTACGGTCATTCTCCGCCAACCTTCATTCAAACTCAATTGAGATTACCGCCGCAGCAAGCCAACGTTTACTCCCATTTTCCGAATGCCACTTTGAGTTTCGACCCAGGTCCACGGGCTTTCCCCATCGCTCGAAACATCGAGCCCCATTCGCCGAAAGCGATGCTAACCGCGCCAGTCCTGGCTCCAGCCTCCCCGGACAGACCGTAGGAATGAATAACGCCGGCTCTCTCCACGGCCAAGGATCCAAACATACGATCGAAAAAGATCACCACTCCGCCGAAATTCTTATTAATGTACTCGGGCAGTTTGGAATGATGCACTCGATGGTGGGAAGGCGTGTTGAAAACATATTCCAACCAACCCAATTTTCCCACGTTATCCGTGTGTAGCCAGAATTGATAAAGCAGATTTAGCCCCACCATTCCGAATACCGCGTAAGGGGGAAACCCGATCCATATCATCGGAAGAAAGAATAACCAAACCCCGGAAATGGCCCCCGTAAGCCCTAAGCGAAGAGCAGACAACATGGTCATTACTGTCGGGGAGTGGTGAACCGAATGTGTGGCCCAAAGCCATCGCCGTTCGTGGCTCGACCGGTGAAACCAATAATAGGTAAATTCCTCCCCGAGAAAGAGCACCAGAATCATGAAAGGGTCTTTCAGATTGATATCGAACATGCGATGATCGTAAACGAACATAAAAACGTGAACTAAGAGTAGAGCGGTTGCGGCGTTGAAAGCTCTCTGACCCAACATGAGTAAGAGCGTCGTTCGGGCCTCTTGGCCGCTGGTCTTAAGCTTTTTTTTCTTTCGCCACAACCAGTCCAATGCCGCCAGAAACAAAAAGCCCACAAGGATTTTTCCTGAAAGGTAAGGAGAAATGTCGAAATTTTGATGCAACATGGGCTACCACCTCTTTGATGTCCTTTTCATCATAGGCCTCAATCGTTGCAGGATCGTCTCGTACGGGTAAGCCTTGGTAACAATTTGTAAGTATCTGAAATATAAAGTAAAATATACTAACCATGCCACCCATCACTTCCTTACAATTGGGTCGAAGAATCGATGCCGCTCAGGGGAAAATTCCCTGCGATGGAATGCTTCGAGGCGCCAAAGTGTTAGATGTCTTTCACTGCGAGTGGCGAACCTTAGATGTGGGGTGGATTGACGGTGTCATCGTTTCACTGGATGCCGGAATCTCTGCCAAGCGAGAGCTGGAGGGGAAAGGTACGTTTCTAGTCCCCGGCTTCATCGACGCCCATGTCCATGTGGAGAGCTCGCTCGTTGTTCCCGGGCAATTTGAAAAGATGGTCTTACCCAAAGGAACAACTACTGCCGTATGCGATCCGCATGAGCTCACCAATGTTTTGGGTACCGAAGGTCTAAAATATTTTCTCGACGCGGCTGAGAAACTGAAAATGGATTTGCGGGTGATGCTCTCCTCCTGTGTTCCCGCGACCCACATGGAGACCAACGGCGGCGGACAATTGCTGGTGGAAAGCCTCCTTCCCTTTCGCTCGCATCCCAAGGTACTGGGCCTTGCCGAGATGATGAACGTCCCGGGCGTTCTCAACAAGGAACTGGACGTTCTTGCAAAGGTCACTGCTTTTTCAGATACGAATCTCGACGGCCACAGCCCTTTAGTGAAAGGGCGGGCACTTTCTGCTTACCTTTCAGCGGGAATCAATAGCTGCCACGAATGCTCGGAGCTGGAAGAAGCTCGAGAGAAACTGATCAAAGGCATGCGTGTCTGGATCCGCGAAGGAAGCGTTGCAAAGGACCTTCACACTTTGATTCCCTTGCTAACGCTAGCCACTTCCACCTCAATGGGCTTTTGTACCGACGATAGAAACCCACTCGACACGGCTCACGAAGGACATCTGGATTTTCTTGTACGAACTGCCATCAAAGAAGGCGTGCCGATGGAAATTGCCTACCGCACTGCGAGCTGGAGTGTAGCGCGCCATTACGGGCTCGATCGCGGCATAGAGCGCAGGGGCGCGATCGCTCCCGGTTATATTGCCGACATGGTCTGGCTCTCCGATGCGAAGTCCGTTGCAATCCGAGATGTTTTCGTCAAAGGCACTCCTCTACCCGAATTGGACCTCGGACTTCCCTCTCCCACCAAATTTTCCAATACGATTCGCGCGAAAATGCCAATGGCTTCCGATCTGGAAGGTCCGAAGGGAAATGTTCATGTCATCGGTGTGAAGGCGGGGAAGATCGTCACCGGTCGCACTGTCGAATACTCGACCGCAAATGGAGTCGCAAAGCTCAGCGTTCTCGAGCGGCACGGAAAAGGATCGAAACCGGCCAACGCCTATGTTCGCGGATTCGGTGAAAACTTCGAAGGAGCAATCTCTTCGAGTGTCGGGCACGATAGTCACAATCTCATAACGGTCGGGAGCCGCACCGAAGATATGGCAATTGCCTTAAGGGCGCTTGAAGAGTCCGGAGGTGGAATCGCTGTTGTTCAAAAGGGAAAGGTCCTTTCTCGGCTTTCGCTTCCGCTCGGCGGATTGATGTCCTCAAAAGAGCCTGGGGAAATCGCTGCCAATCTGCTCCAGCTACGAGAAGCCAGCCGATCCATCGGGTGCGAATTGGCCGAGCCCTTCTTGCAGCTCGCCTTCCTAAGCCTTCCCGTAATTCCCTCTCTAAAGCTCACCGACAAGGGGCTTGTAGATGTTGATAATTTCAAGATAATCCCCGTCTCGGCTGGATAATAATGTTTAGATTGTGTATAGAAGGGCCCGCGATTCGTGGAGGCTCTTATCATGCGCTGGCTTCTTTTTATTTTCTTACTCCCTGCAATTTCCCCTGCGGCGATTCACCCCCTTTTTAATTCCGCTTCCGCTCCAATGAAGGAGCAACTCGATTACTCCTCGCGCTGGAATCAACTGGGCGTGCGAAATGATTGCACAGAGGCTCCGCTCACCTATGAAGAGATCG
>JAHFAF010000225.1 GCA_023250715.1 Pseudobdellovibrionaceae bacterium
AGGATTTTTTTCACTTTGAGCCGGCGTTACCGGTCGTTACCGAAGATTCGCCTTTGGCGGACATCGTCCAACAACTCCCCAACCTCTTCGAGTTCTTGCGCTACCGCTATCAGGTAAATCTGAACGCCTCCGACCAGAGAAGAACTTTGAAAGACATTTGCAGAGAATTTACCCTCCCTCCCCCTCAGATTGTGTTCATGGAAGCACAGATGGAGATCCGCACAGCGGGCGTGCGCCACCTCACGGCAAAAGAGGCGAAACATCTACTAGACGATAAACTAGATGCCGTTCTCGTAGACGCCAGAGAGGGATGGGAAATAAAGATTTGTCAGATTGAGAACTCGAGGCCTTTCACCGACGAATTAATGAAAGAGGTCTCAAAGAAAACTCCCGTTCTAATCTATTGCCACTTTGGCGTGAGGAGCCTAAACGCCGCGGCCATCATGAAGGACGCGGGATTCGAAGAAATCTATGTACTACAGGGAGGGATCGAGGCGTGGTCCGTCGAAATCGATCCCAATCTTCCCCGCTACGAAGCCGGCTATTGCTAACGTTTTGGTTTCAAGCTTTCATCGCGCGATGAACCGCTTGGCTCAATCGCCCGATTTGCCGTGACGCCGTCTCGCGCTTCATTAAATTTTTGCTCGCGGCCTTGGTCAAGGTCCGTTGAACTTCATTCAACAGCGCCGGGAGACCTTTCTTCTCGCCCTTAGCGACGATTGCCTCACGGAGTTTCTTCACCGTGGTTTTCACGCGCGAAAGTGCTGCGGTATTTCGGGTCTGTCGCTTTACTGCTTGGCGAGCCGCTTTGAGCGCGGACTGATGTCTTTCCATATATTTTTACCTCTGTCCGAAAAGGTCAGACCATAGAACAACTTCTCAAATAATTCAACGGTTCTAGCCACCTGCACCTCGTAGACGGCGTTTTACCTAGAGATCGACACAAATTCCCTTAAGATATCAGGGCCCTTCCACCGGTATTCTCGGACTGACTAGTTAGAATACACGGTCGCTCACTTGCCCTTCCCTTTCCAGGCACGAATCAAGCGCATCCCTGGGCCTGCGGATTGCAAAACTCTATGTCTAGAGGCAACTAGTGAGCACCGGGATTCTACAGCTTGGCAGTCTTTTTCTTCTGTGCCTTTCCCTATTCTCTCCACCCGCATTTTCGGAAGGCAGTAACGGAATCACCATTCAGCCCGAAAGCCCTCAACCCGTGGTCGAGCTCCCCAAGCCGGGAGAAGTGGACCCAGGGAAAGCACCGGTTCCCGCCCATACCGATCGAAAACAAAGCCAAGCCCAAGCCTCAGCCATGGCAGCCATGGCGGCAGGCATGCAGCAGATGTCCTGCATGATGATGATGAAAGAGGCGATGAAGCAGGAAGGCTCCGACAAAAGTTTGATGATGGCCCTGGCCATGCAGCAATGCGCACAGGCCGCTCAAACTCTAGCGAATGCTGCTGAGAACAAGAAAAACTCGGACAAAGTGGATGCGGACCCGGGAAAGCCGGCGAGCATGAAGCTCGGAGAGTTTAAGGCACCCCAAGCGCAAAAAGATCAAAGTAACATCGACAACAGCTCCGGCACTTCAAGCGCAAGCGAGGGAGTCGCCGTCGCCCCCGATCCGGAAGTTTCAAGTCCCCCAGCGATTCCAAGTTTCGTCACTCCAGCCCCTGCAATTGCGCAAGAAACGCCGGCGCCATCCATTGCACCGAATATCGAAATGGGGGGAATTCCCAATACGATCGAAAGAGCTAAAATTGGCTACGATGAGACAGGAAAATCTTCGTCGGGCCCCCTTCTTGAGAGACAATTGGGGACAGGTTCTTCCGTCGCGACGTCGAAACCCGGCGCCGAGGGAACAGCGAAATATGCCGACAATGTCACGGGCCCAGGCGGGACCTCGAAGAATCGAGGGCTTGCCTCGAGCGAAGCAAATGTGGCCTCGGGAGGGGAATCGGAAAAAAGCGGGGACGGCTCTAGCCCCTTGGATGCCATGTTAGCCACCCTACTGGGCGGCCCGCCAAAAGCCGAGGAAGGGCCAGAATCCAATGGGCAGGAACTAGCTAATTTGAGTGCCGGCAAAGAAAATGGAAAGTCCGGACCGAACATCTTCGAATATGCGAGTTATCGCTACCGCAAGGTAACTTACGACGAAGGAAAAATTAAGGTGCGTAGTCCGAAGCAAGGGCCAAGCAAGCTTACCACCGCCATGGCAGTGCCATCGGCTTCCAATACGAAATGAGATTATCTTTGTAGGACTTCGGCAACGTAGGTTCTTCTTGAGGACTTTGAGGCGTGCCACTCCACCTGAATCAAGTTTTTCCCTCGCCTCAAAACAAGCGGATCTGTCACGAAGGAGTTATCATACCCTTGAAAGATTACAGTACCTTCCGACCCAGTAGAGATATTGGTCACACGAAGATTCCCAAATTCCTTTAACTGGTCCGGCGTAAGCTTGCAGATTTTTCCTCTCAGGCGAATCACACCATCCTCGGCCGTTACTGCTTCCCGAATTTTTTGTTCAACGCACCCCAGATCCAAAGTAGCGGAGGGAGTCTCGGCCGAAGTTTCATAGGAGCGAAAATGCGCGGAGCTGGGCGCGTAAATCGGATTCATGATCCGCTTTACCGAATACCCAAAGCCCACGGTGGTAATAGTAAAAAACACCACCATGTCCCACGGGACGGGCCCGGGGGCGCCAAACTTCATAGTTCCTCCAAGAGAGAGAGAGAAGGACGAACGGAAATTTTGAGGGCAAAGAAGAGGCTTCTAGACGGCACACGTTCTGCAATTACTATTATAACAAATCTTACCGCAAAGCAGCAATGACGCCCACCCACAGCTGATAAGCCGTTGAAAACTCAAAGGCAACTTGATAAACCTGTCGTCTCTTTAGACAGGTCTTGAGATCGGATCTTAAGAGCGTTCTTTGGAAAAGCCGGAGTGGTGAAATGGCATACACGGTAGACTCAAAATCTACTGGGCGCAAGCCCGTGCGAGTTCAAGTCTCGCCTTCGGCACCAGTCTTCACCGGCTGGTCGAAGTCGTCCCCGGCACAACCTTCGGCGTGACCTACGAGCGATTACTTTAATCCTCTACTAGTTTCTGAGCTCGAGCCACGCTGAGCTCGAGAGCAGCTCTATCCGCGGGCGGAGCGTAGACATCGCTAGCGGGATCCATCCTTGGAGTTGCGATCGGAGTCGACGTGAAGCAAGAGGGTTGAGGGGCACGGCTTCCTCGGGCCGCTTTGCTGGCCCAAGAAAGCCGGCCACGTGAGCTGGTTGCGCTACTAAGATATTTCTTGACGAGGTATTTCCGGGGATTTTTTAGCGGTTGAATTAGCTTCTAATTCTTCGTCCCTTGTGTGTTTGGTGCTATCTCTAACATCTTCTTTCGTTATTTTTCTAGAGAATCTCCCGTCGCTTTGTGAACGTTGATCTTAAGGCCTTCCAAGTGGGTCAAAAAAGTCGTGGTAAGACTTTTTTCATGACAAAGATTCAACAGATTCATGAAATGGCAGTGGTTGCAGCGAAAGAATTCAAGAACGGCGAGAGTCAGTTGCTTCAAGCCCTCATGGACGTCGATAAAAAAAGAGTTTATGACCGGATGGCTTACTCTTCTTTTCACACCTATTGTGTAGAGGCACTACATTTAAGTGCCACCCAAGCTTATACGTACATTGGAATTACTCGGAAGATGAAAGAGGTTCCCGAACTTAAAGTGATGATCGATACGGGAGAGATCCACACCACCAATGCAAGGCGCGTGGTCCCTCACCTGACTCCTGCTAACAAGGATGTTTGGCTGAAGAAAGCCAAAGACCTTCCTCAACGAGCCCTGGATAAAGAGCTTAAGACCCATTTCCCAGAAAAATTCCCCCAGGAGAGAATTCATCTGTCCGTTAGTCCAGATCTTGAATCGAAGCTTGAGAGAGTGAAGGATCTTCTTAGTCAAAAAATGGGTAGGGCTTGCACTCTTGAAGAAGCAGTGTCCACAATGGCGGATCTATTCCTCAAGAAAGAAGATCCCCTGCAACGAAAGTTGGTTGCGCAACCAAGTGTGAGAACTCAGGTCGCAAAAAGGGACGTAGCCCAATGCACGTTCATTACTCCTACTGGAAAGCGGTGCTCTTCAAAAAGATGGCTTCACGTCCATCATAAGACGCCAAGAGCGCTGGGCGGAGCGGACACCCTAGAAAATCTCACGACTCTTTGCTCCACTCACCACAGGCATTTACATAGAATTTAATTCGATAACCCCGTACTTGTACCGCCTCCGCTCGGAGTTGAACGGTTTGATTCGCCTTGAATACTTCGAGTGCGACGCACGAGCTTGGCCAATTTGAGCGTCCCTCTGTTAAAATGAGGGAATTCCGTTCCATTCAAATCGACCATGAACACCTCACTCAAATACCGACCCGATATCGACGGAATGCGCGCCATTGCCGTCCTCTCGGTGATCGGCTTCCATTGTTTCCCCCTTGAGTTGAGCGGCGGGTTCGCAGGGGTGGATATCTTTTTCGTCATCTCTGGATTTCTCATCACCGGCATCTTAATTCCAGACATCCGGGGGAATGACTTTAGCTTTTTCCAATTCTATTCAAGAAGGGTGCGCCGTATTTTCCCGGCACTCTTGATCGTGATCCTGACGAGCTTTATTTTCGGTTGGTTCGTTCTCACCGCGGTCGAATTGAAAGACTTGGCAAGATACATTGCCGGAGGGGCCGCATTTGTCGCCAATTTGGTCATCGGATCGCAGTTCGGATATTTCGATCCGCCAGCAATTACCAAGCCCCTGCTTCATCTGTGGTCTCTGGGGGTTGAAGAGCAATTCTATCTGGCCTGGCCGGCAATTCTTTTTCTTTTGGCAAAACGCCGAGCCAAATTCCTTCCCTCAACTCTATTTCTATTAATAGCCTCCTTCTCCCTAAATGCATTTCTGATGCGGACTTTTGGAGTCACCTCATTCTATTCTTCCCTGACGCGATTTTGGGAGCTTAGCATGGGAAGCGTCTTGGCCTGTTTTGCCCAACAAGGAAAACTATCCTCTCTCGGTAAAAATCGAACGCACATGCTTTCGCTGGTCGGGCTCTCAATGATTTTCATTGCAGTCCTGGGATTTTTTCACTCGAAAGGGAACTTCTGGTGGTGGAATTTGATTCCAACGCTCGGGGCGTTTTTATTGATTCTTGCAGGCCCTCAAAACTTCTTCAATCGTCGACTTCTTTCCGCTTTGCCCCTTCGCAGTATCGGAAAGGTCAGCTACCCCCTCTATTTATGGCATTGGCCGCTGCTCTCCTACTCTCACGTGCTGGCCCTCGGAGAGCCCTCCCTCCAAATCAAGCTTGGCGTAGTCTTAGCGAGTCTCATTCTTGCGACGTTAACCTATCGGTTTGTTGAACGACCTATTCGAAGTGACAACGCGATCGGCGCGCCCGCCCTGGCTGGGATGATGCTTTCACTGTTCGCTCTGGGCCTTTTTGCTTACAAAAACGATGGCCTTGATTTTCGCTTCCCTGCGGCCCTGCGAAGATATGCAAACTACGAATACGATTATGGCAAGGTGACATTTTCGGAGTGTTCACGCGAAAGGGAAAAGGTTCAAGATTCTAGAAAGCCAGTCCTTCTCGTCTGGGGAGATTCTCACGCTGGGGCGCTGACTTCCGGAATCGATTCCGCATTCGGATCTCGTTACGCTGTGAAAAGCTATAGTAAATCCGCCTGTCCTCCCGTAATAGGTCTCGGACTGGAGGATTGCAAAGAGGAAAACCTCTGCGTCCTTGAAAAGGTAAAGGAGCTCATGCCCGAAAAGGTATTGCTCTTTGCCGTGTGGAGCCACTACACGGATAATTGGGCAAGGGATCAGAAGAGAGACCCAGGCTATCGGCTTCAGGAGACAATAGCGGAGTTGAAAAAACAAGGCGTGGGAGAGGTCCTGGTTCTCGGTCCTTCTCCCCTATGGAAACACACGCTTCCCAGCTTGCTTTTCGAAGCAGCGATGAAGGACCCTCCCTTCTACCGAATCCCAAAGCAGATGAGTTACGGCCTTGATTCTCTTATCGTTGACGTAGATAGAGATCTGAAGATTCTTCTTGCCGATCAACCTGTCGTGTATTTTTCCCTTCAAGGCTCCCTATGCAAAGAGGGTAAATGCAGAACTCAAGTAGGCGACGATCCAGACACCGTCCTCGCCTGGGACTACGGGCATTTCACTAGAGCCGGGGCCGAGTATGTGGCGGCCCTCCTGCCGATGAAATGAGCTGAGGAGGAATTTATCATGGTTCGAATTATTGAGGTGCTGTGAAAACATATTCGCAGACTTCCCCGTGGCCAGCGCTTATCCGTTCCTTTGCAAGAGACAACATCCGACGGACCTCTTCAGCTTTTAATTTAACGTCGCGAGCGACGGAAAGCTCGGAGCGGCCATCCAGTGTCGTCGCGATATAGATGCCGCGAAAAGGTTCCTCGAGGAGATCAATTTTTTTGGACAATGCAATGCCTTCGGTCGTCTCGAGCCACTCCAGACGCTGTCTCACGTGCTCCACCCCGGAATTGTAGTGGTTCAAGGCCGTTTGGTGAGTTATCCCCAGCTCGGTTTGGATTTCTCGAAGCGATTTGCCCGCTAACCGCAATCGAATAGCTTGTGCTTCATGAGAAACGAGATAGGGAAGTGCCAATTCCAATTCCTTTGCAAACGTTTCCGTTAGCTCGTGGACTGACCCCGTTTCCGGCCGAGCCCGTAAAGGGACGAATAGGGAATATTCGTGATTACCCCTTTTAATCGTAATATCAGTTTGAGTCTTTGTGCGATTTCGGATTTTCAGAAATCTCAAAAGCTTACGTTTAACTAGAACTGTCGCCCACACGCCAAAGGGCGATCGCGAAGAATCGTACGAATAATTCGCGCTGATGACATCCTTAAGAATATCTTGGGTAAGCTCGTTGATTTCCATCTCATTCAGTTGCACGTTGTGTTTACGCGCGGTGCTTTCGATGACGATTGGCATCTGTTGCCCCATTGCAAGGACGACAATTTCTTGGGCTTCCGACTCTCCTGCCGCGGCTTTTTTCATCCAAGTGGAAAGAAGATCTGAATTCATTTCTCCTTCGTTAACAATTTCTTCCAGCGTCCTTTGACCCGACTCGCTCAACGCAAAACTTGGCACATTATGGAGTGCGGGCGGTGGACTGGAGAGCATATCACTTAGGTAAAAGAGGATTGAATCGGCTGTCTCGAGAGCCGCGCTGAGGCGTGGTATGGAGACAGTAGATGGAAACAAAGAAGAACCGC
>JAHFAF010000226.1 GCA_023250715.1 Pseudobdellovibrionaceae bacterium
GCTATATCCTGCGAGAAAAGGAATTTCTCTGCCATTGAGCTTTGAGAAGCTCGGCCCATCTCCTAGAATAATAGCTAACGCCACTCTGGGTGCCGAACAAAACAAAAAGGAGCTTCTGCGAAAGTGGACGGAATGGGTCGCCGCGCCCTCAAATTAGCTTTACTCCTGCCCCTAGCGCTGGGACTTTTTTTTCCGGTGCTCTTTCTCCTGTGGAGGGGCTTCTCGAGTCTCCCCTCCGCTCCTGTATTTTCCGATCCTTTCCTCATTAGGGTTATCGCTCTGACCTATGGGCAAGCCTTTTTGAGCGCTCTTTTGAGCGGAATTGTCGGCGGGATAGCGGCGATTATTTATTCCGAGAATCATTTTTTGGGAAGGAAATTTCTCTGGCGAGTGAGCCTTGCTTGTTTTTCGCTGCCTTCGATTCTAGTCGCGTTGTCGATGCTTGAGTTTTGGGGGCCTCGTTATGGCTGGTTCCTCGTTCTTGTCGCGCACGTATTTTTCAATTTTCCCCTCTTCTTGAAATCGCTTGGGACTGCACTCTTGCATCTAGATCGCACCGAGGAAATGGTGGCTTTATCCTTAGGGGCGAGTCGTTGGCAATGCTTCTGGAGGGTGACCGCGAGGAAGCTCTGGCCGATTTGGGGAAATTGCTTCGTTCTTGCGTTTCTCTATTGCAGCTCGAGCTTTCTATTGATTCTTCTTCTGGGGGGAGGGCCTAAGTTTACTACTCTTGAGGTAGCGATCTATCAGGCAATAAAAGTGGATTTCGATTTGAGTCTCGCTGCGCGGTTAGCCCTCATTCAGATCGTTGTCTCTTTTCTCTTCTACGCGGCACTCATGGGGGCCTCTTCGACTGTTCGTCTGGATACGGGAAGATTCATTCCTCTCTACGCGGCCCGATCGCGTCTCGGGCGGGCTCGGGTGGCAGTTTTGGCGTTTTTCGGTTTTTTTCTTTTGGTGGTGGGCCCACTCGGACAATTCTTGGGCTCAGGCATTTTCGCGCTCATCCATTCATCGATTGACTGGGCTCCCCTGTGGACGAGTATTCGCTTGGCCCTGGGGGTCGGGGCGTTGAGCTCGGCGTACTGTCTCTTCCTTGCGAAGGCGGACCAAGGAGAAAAGAATCGAGTGTTTGGTCTATTGGCCGGTCTTCCTCTCGCTATCTCTCCTTTGCTTCTTCTTTTTTCTCTCACGTTGTTCTATTCGAATTGGATTTTAGATTTGCGAGGTTCGCTCGTCCCGATTCTCTTAGTCCAATCTTTGGCGGCGCTTCCTCTGGTAATGAGGCCTCTTCAGGCGGGATTCGAGGGGATATCGCCGCCTCTTTTTCTCAGCGCCCGATCCTTAGGGGCGAATAGGGTGCAGGTCTTCAAGTGGGTGGAGTGGCCGATTCTCTGGCCGTTCTTACTCTTGGGCTTTCTCTATGGAATGACATTTTCCCTGGGAGAGGTGGGCTCCGTGCTCCTCTTTTTATCGGAGGATCTCACAACGTTACCCTTGGAAATATTTCGATCGATCGGAAATTACCGCTGGGAGCTCGCGGGGGCTCTCGGGACGGTCTTATTTTTACTGACTTTGGGTCTTCAACTTCTGCTTTCGAGGTGGGAAAGATGAGCTCGCTTCGAATGGATGAATTGAAAATAGCAGTTGGAAATTTCAAAGTGGAAATCCCTCAGCTCGAAATCAAGGAGGGGGAATGTGTTTGTCTCATGGGGCCGAGTGGTTCTGGCAAGACCTCTCTGTTGCATGCGCTAGCGGGGTTTCTGCCGCTTGAGCGAGGGACACTGTATTACGGAAAGCTCCGCCTGGATCAATTGCCACCAGAGCGACGGAGAATTGCGCTCGCGTTCCAGAGGCCCGCACTTTTCCCCAATTTAAATGTAAGAGAAAACGTAGAATTCGGATTACGGGTGAAAGGAATGAGTGCTGAGGAAAGAAAACGTCGCTCGGCCGATTGGCTGAAACGATTCGAGATTAAGGCCTTATCTGAGCGCCGCCCCTCCGAGATTTCTGAGGGACAGGCTCAGCGAGTAGCACTGGCGCGCGCTCTGGCGCCTGGTTTTCCCATTTTACTCTTGGACGAGCCTTTCTCGGCTCTCGATCCCGAACTGCGCACGCGCCTGGGGGAGGAATTGAAAACAATCGTGAAGGAAAAAAAACTTGTGCTCTTAATGGTGACCCACCACGCGGAAGACGCGCAACGTATTGGGGATAGAATTTTGCATTTAGAATCGGGAAAGTTGCGTTTGTAAGGCGGCCCTTGGCGGCTCGAGATAGGGCAGGGTGGCGACTGGCGCTGCCGGAATCAATTCCCATTGGGAGCGCTTCGCCTTGAGGGTTTTCAAAAGTGCCACGTGAATAGAGTGACCGCCGCGAAAGCTCACCATCTCCGCTTCCAGCCAGCAGCCGCAAAGGGCAAGATCCCCGAGAGCATCCAGAAGTTTGTGCCTCACGCACTCGTCCGGGAAGCGCGTCCCTTCCGGGTTCAACACCCCATCTTCTGAAAAACCCAGCACGTTAGCAAGGGATGCACCCCTGGCTAAACTCATCTTCTTGAGTTTCTCGAAGTCTTTCGAAAATCCAAAGGTCCTGGCAGCGCCCACTTCCTGGATAAACGCCTTGGGAGTGAGCTCGAGCGCAAAGGTCTGCGGGCCGATGGCTGGATGCGGAAAATCAACCGAAGTGGTGAGACGAAGGTGTTTGCGCGGCAGAAGCTCGCAAATCGCACCATTTTGATAAACTTTGATAGGTTTCAACACGCGCAATGTAGGAGTGGAAAAGGGCTGAAGCTCGACGCCTGTCTCTAGAATCGCTTCAAGGTAAGGGCGAGCGCTTCCATCTAAAATGGGAATTTCGGGGCCGATAACCTCGATAAGTGCATTCGTAATGCCCATTGCATAGACCGCTGAGAGAAGGTGCTCCACGGTGTGAATCGTCGCTTCCGGCCGATCCACAAGGCCAACTGAAGTGGCCATGGAAGTGGAGACCACAGCATCATAGTGAGCAAAAATTCGGGGCGCGGGTTTTAGATCCACTTTCGCGAATTGAATGCCGTGATTTTCCGGCGCCGGCAGTAGCCGAATCTTGCACTCTACTCCTGTGTGCAGACCCACTCCCTTAAAGGGAATAGACGCCTTTAGAGTCTTTTGTACGCGGTAACCTGCTGCGGAAGCTAAGAAGTCATTCATGAGTGCTAGTGAACATAGAGCAATCCCCATACCAGACCTGGCTCTGGGAATAAAGGCTGTGATTTCAGGCCTTTTTAATTCTGTATCCAACCGAAGTGAGGGGGAAAACACACAAGTGCTGTGGGGGATCGGAAACTTTCTGATATAGAGGGGCGATGGAATTTAATGTGACCGTCATTGTGACGGTTTATAACGGAAAACGTTTTCTGCGCGAGGCAGTGCAAAGCATCTTGAGCGAGGAAGTTCCGGGAACTGAAATTGTCGTGATCGATGATGCTTCGACGGATGGAAGTCTGGAGGTCGTTCAGGACCTTCCGGTGCAAAGGGTGAGGCTTGACTCAAACCGTGGATTTCCCGGGGCGCTGAACGAGGGGCTTCGCCAGTTTCGAGGAAGGTACGTGACTTTCCTCGACTGTGACGATCGCTTTGCGAAGGGAGCATTACGTTGGCGCGTGGACTGGCTTGCTCGACATCCGGAGGCTCCCGCTTTAGCCGGTCGGCCCGCTTCGATTATCGATGCGGAGGGAAAACCGCTCTCGCAGTTTTGCCATGTCCTTCGAGAGGGCTTCCTCCGCCCGGAACGCCTGACTCTTGGTTTTTTTCAAAAGGGGGGGCTCTACCCCGTTCCCTTGTGGAATTATATTTTTCACCGATCGTTGGTCGAGCAGGTTGGATTCTTCGATGAGTCGCTCAAAATTGCCTGCGACTTTCAATATCTTTTGCGTGTACTTAAGTTGATTGAAATCCCAGTTGTCTTCGAGCCGGTCGTCGAGCGTCGCTTACACGGTGAAAACCTTTCCCTTTGCCAGTCCGAAGGGAACTACCAACTGAAGCCAGAAACGATTGCCGAGTGCTTACGAATCCTTGCTCCGTTTGGCGTCTCCCCCACGGAATGGCCATTGTGGGAAAAGGGATACGTTAACACTTAACGGAGCAGAAGCAGCCCCCTCAAGTCGTCCGCGGAGACTTCGTCTTCTGCGAACTCTGGAAGACCGCATGCTTCGAGCTCAACATCGAAGATCGCCCGACAGCCCTGGTTCACCCACACCATATCGTCGAAAAAGCCAAACGTTCGGCCTTCTCTACAACCGGAATGGGAGAGCTGACGGATGAGTCTTCCCCCGACGATGAGTCGTCCCACATGGCATTCTGTGAAGCGGTATCCGCTGCTCGCGCAGTGAATGCGGATATGTTCCGCTCCTCCAATTCCCGGAATCGGAGTGATGACGGGACCGTCCCCGCCATCCTCTCCCGGCAACGGAGTGACAATGACACCGCCTCCGTGGTCATTCACGGAGTCGTCGTCGTCCACTCCCCCAAGATCCAGGTGACTTGCTCTTGCCCCGGAACCTAGTGCCAAAAGGCCCAGGGCCAAAATGCGAATATAAGTTTTCATGTTTTGTCCTCCAATCCTAGGGCTCGTCCAGCGAAGCCGGACCAGCCCCGGTTACCCAATCTTTGGAGGAGCAAGCGTTGTGCCAGGAATATTTTGGCTCAAGGGTTCCAAATCGGTGTCATTAAAGGATGGCGAGGGACTATTTTTTTCAATTTTGATCACTCAGAGAGAAAACTCGGTCCCCGGCCTCAAAATGCGGCCGGAAATTTTTGAATCCCACATCGAATTTCTTTTTCTTCACATAAGCCTGAAGGGCTTCTCCTGCTTTCATTACGCTAGGCATCACAAGCCAGGTAACGGCTTCCGAACAGGGCGGAGTGGTCAAAGAGCCAGCATAGTTCACGAAGTTTTTATCCTCCGGGAAGAAGTCTAATGGATTAATCTTTAGATTGTTGGGGGAGTAGCGATCGCCCTTGCCCGAATACTTATCCAAAACCTTTTTTAAAGCTTTGACGAAGTTATCCCCCGTTCCGGTCTGGTCGGCGAAGATCCCAATCACTAACAGTTCGCCCGGTTTCGCTTCATGCACGAAGTGCACTTCCGCGAGATACTGCTCACCATCGATGAGGTGCTCGCTCTTCTTGTGGTAATGGAATTGTTTGAGTGCGTAGGTCACTCCCCCATACTCCAAGGAGTTGGCTTTTCCCTGGGCCGTAGCCTGCACGGTATGTCTGTTGTGAAACACTACAAACGCATCTTCTTTATAATGAAGCGTGAGCTTCGGGGCGATGGGAGTGGATTTATCGGCCTTGATTTTCCTCAAGGGGATGTTGAGAGGAGATTGGCGTTTACCCTCACCGCAAATGGGGGAGATCTCATTCCACTTTTCAGGAAGTAGTCTATCTTTTCCGCCATCCTCGGCGTAACCCCAAGCCGGTGCCGGCTGGTGATGAGCTCCCCCATCTTGGTATTGGGGTGGAGTATTCGCCAATACGGTGAGGGTGAAAAGAAATAGGGTATTCATCGCCGGAACATTACCATAGTGCCCTTCCCGCTCTGAAAGTTTCTTGGTGCGGAAATCCAAGAATAAAGCTGATTTAGTGTACGCCGGAATGGAGCTACGTCTGCACTTTGGACGTATTCAATAAATTCAGTCGTTTTAAGCGTGCATTCACGGGCTGCTGAAAAAATATTTCTAAAACCTGGTTGGTGTATCTTTGGTGTGACCCAGCCAACGTCTTTTATCGCCAGTTTTATTGCCTTGTGCGTTATTTGGAATTCTTCTTTCCGTGCTTTGACTTCAATGACTCCGGGTGGAAAATAGGACATCAAGTAATGAAGATCATTTTCACAATGGCCCGGACGCTTCGGGTTAGTTCTAGCAAGCATTAAGAAAGGCTCGCGCCTCCGGCGCTTCGAGAGGTAACTTCCCACTTATGCCAAAACTCAACAAGGTCGTCATCCCGGTCGCGGGCTTGGGCACGCGGGGCTTGCCTTTCACCAAAGAAATTCCCAAAGAGATGTTGCCCGTGATTGACACGCCGACTCTTCATTTTATCGTGGAAGAGGTACTGGCCGCTGGTGTTGAGCAGGTTATTTTTGTCACCGGCAAAGGGAAACATGCTTTGGAGGACTATTTTACCCCTTCTCCCCATTTGGAAGCGTGGCTCAAAAAGCGAGGTAAAGAGGAGCTCGCCGAGAAAATCACTCGCATCGGGAAAATGTGTGAGGTGATTACCGTCCGGCAAAAGGAGCCTCTCGGCCTTGGTCATGCCGTAGCCTGTGCAAGGCCCGTCATCGGTGACGAATGGTTTGCCGTTTGTCTGGGGGATGAGATTTTTCCTCCCTGGAATAAAACGGGTGAAGCGCCCGCCTTGAAGCAATTAGTGACCGCGGCGGAAACTGCTAAGACTTCCGTGGTGGGGGTAGTCGATATACCCAGGACGGATACTCAGTCGTACGGAATCGTCGATCTAGGCGGAAAAACGTTTGGAGGGCAGCCTAGGCAAGTATTGCGTACAATTGAAAAACCAAAACCCGATGCGGCTCCGAGTACCTTTGCCATCATTGGCCGCTATGTCTTTCAGCCCGAAATCTTTGATTGCTTGAAAAAGGTGAAGCCCGGCGTGGGGGGGGAGATTCAACTGACGGATGGGATGGACATGTTGGCGTCGGCCGGAAAACTGCACGCCTGGCCCGTTCAAGGCTGTCGTTACGATATCGGAAACCACTTTTCTTATGTAAAGGCTCAGATCGATGGTGCCCTTCGACGCCCGGATCTCCATGATCGGGTCTTAGAGTATGTGAAATCACTATGAAGGCTTTTCTTTTCTCGATTTTAGGATGGTCTATTTCCGCCTGGGGATTCATCCCTTCCGTTCCGGATATGCTGAAGGAAGTTACCACGGGTCGTAAAGGGGGTGCGGTTGAGATCGTCTTGAAACACCGAATTGCCGTGCGGGGATCGGGTACCATCGAAATAGAAGAGCGAATTTTTGACGAGAAAAACAAAACTCTTTTCATCTGGAGTGGCAGTCCCTTCCCTCAGCCGACGGCAGGATCTTTGGAAGGAATGAACTACAAAATTCACGATCAGACCCTTCCTACGAAATCTCTTGTTTTAGTTAGGTATCTGACGGCGAACGGACCCGATGAGTTGCGAGATAGTCTAATATCGGAGCGAATGATTCGTCGGGATCATCTGAACCAGTTCAAGCCGGGATTCAATCCCGAGGGGGATCCCCA
>JAHFAF010000227.1 GCA_023250715.1 Pseudobdellovibrionaceae bacterium
GACTTAAGTTATGCTGAACTTCTTCCAAAGAGACATTCCTGTCTCTAAGCGCGTTCGATGAGAGAAGAATTTGATACTGCTTCACCTGGCCACCCATGGGAATAACTTGCGCGATCCCGGGGATGGAAAGTAGACGGGGCCGGAGCACCCAATCGGCAATAGTTCTTAAGTCCATCGGTCCCACCGAAGGGTCTTCCGAGGTCAAGCCCACAAGTTGAAACTCTCCCATGATGGAGGAGATAGGGCCCATCATTGGTGTAACATTCTTAGGCAGCTGCTCTTTCACGAGAGCCAGCTTTTCCGCGACGAGTTGCCGATTGCGGTAGATGTCAGTCCCCCAATCGAATTCTAAGTAAATCACCGAAAGGCCCACGCCGGAGCTCGAACGCACTCGCTCAAGGCCGGGAGTTCCATTGACCGCAACCTCGATGGGAAGCGTGACTAGGACTTCGACTTCTTCCGGAGCTAATCCTCCGGCTTCTGTCATGATGTTTATGGTCGGACGATTGAGATCGGGAAAAACGTCGACGGGAAGATTGACGATGACCCACCCGCCATAAACGAGAATGAGTGCCGCAACCGCCAGCACGAAGAGACGATTTTTCAGGGAAAACGCGATTATCTTATCAAACACGCCTAATCGATCCTCATAGGTACAAATTCAATCCGACATCCATGGACCAACTCCGGATGTTCTGCTGTGAAGCGAAACTATTTCTAAGGGTTCCCCCAACATTAATTCCCCCAAACCAATCTCCATGGGGCGAACTCGGCGCAAAAAGCGTGAGCCCAAACGCTGCTTGATAAAAGGGCACCCAAAACCCCTGCTCGAAGCCGTCTAGCTTCCCGCTCTGATAAAGCCATTGCGTCCCGCCCTCCAAATCAAGGTGAGGTCGCACAAAGTCCAGCCCGGAAACACGATATTCAACGCGGGTCCCTAGTGAAACGGGAAGCCAGTGAAGGGTGACCACGGCCCGCGATTCTTTCCCCGTCTGCCTTTGAACTGGGGAAAGAGCCATTTCCTTAAAGGAGTATCCCACCACGCCTTTCAGGGAAAAAGTTAGCCCTTCCCAATAGACGAGCGGATTGGATACATGGAGCGAGAAGGCCGGTACTCCCACTATCTGGTTGGCATAAGGCACCTCCCAGTAGTTATTCGAAAGAACAAACTGGCTCGCGTTCACAAAAGAAAGCTGTGGGACAATGGAAATTGGGGGAGCCCCTGATCGAATTTCTGATGAAGATTCTGCAACGGACCCTCGGTAAAGGGTATCAAGTAACCCCTTCTCTAGCTCAAATTGGGGACTTGCTGGCGCAGCAGGCTCGGGCTCCTTCACGGAGGGCTTGGTAACAGCAAGACAATGCCCGCTTAGCGCTACGAACAAGGCAAATACGACAAATTGTTTCATAGTTTTTTTATCTCCACATCGGCGACCTCGCCAAGAGCATCCGCGAAAAGCTTCCCCTGAATATTTTTGAGGTTCACGTCACCCTTGAACGTGAGCTTGTACTCGCCCGAAGTCTTCGCCACGATTTTACGGGTAAAGAAATTGTATTGAATCTCGGAGAAGGGCATTTCCACATACTCAGTGGATTCAAAAGGGCCAAGATAAAGGCGTAAATTACCTGTGACTGAGATCCCATTGGTTTGGGTCAGATCCTGACTGGTGACAAAGCTTACCATCGCTCGTTCAGGGAGATTGGACGAGGGGTTCGTGTTTGTAACACTTCCTTGATAAGTGCCACGAAGCGCTTCGAAGAGAGTTCCGGTGGGCTCCGCCGACGGCGTCAGATTCTTCTTCAGGCGGAATTTCCCCATTTTTCCGGTGTAATTTGAGTACCACTCTCCCGTAATTTCTCCCTGTCCCCACAGGCCGGTAAGAAGGACATCGGCGCTACTATTCTTGAAGACAATTTGTCCGCTTACCGGGTTGAATTGAACTTGATCGAAACGGTAGGTAAGGTACTCGGCGGAATTCCACTCGCCGAAAATTAAGCGAATCGTGCCCGAGACTTTTAGGCCTTCCGGCGGCTGAAAGCTAGTCTGAAGGGTGAGATGCCCATACTGATAATAATTCCCTTCCCGAAAAAGGGTGCCCCCATACTCTCCCCGGAGCTCTTCGGCAGCTGTTCCGCTTCCGCTCTCGTTTGTTCGCTGCAATTCAATCGCTCCCGATGCCGCCACCGAAGGCGCGGTCCATGTTCCTTTCAACGAGGGATCTTTTCGCTCCATCGAGATGATGAGTTCCTTATAATCTGCGTGGTTCAGAACGAGATCCACCTTCTCTCGAATGGGATCAAACTCCGCCTTTTGAATCGCAAATCCGATGTACTCGCTTGAGTCTCCATCGGAGGCAAAGTTGAAGCGCAGATACCCCGTCAGAATTGGCGTCATGACGGGATCGACCTGACCTTCCACTGGAGTGGGAATGTCTTTGATCTCTAGGTTTAGGAATACGCTTTGTGTTGGACCACCGGCCTGGGTGAGGAGGCCATGGTAACGGCCCACTACGACATTGAGCTCTTTGCGCTTGATCTCCGCTGCGTTTGTGAGCTGCGAGAGCCTAACATCGCGATCGCTCATGCTGTTCTTCGCGCAGCCAGCGTAAAGAAAAGACAAAGCAATAAGCCCGAGACGTAAGATGCGATACGTTACCACGGCCCCTCCCAATTCCTTGTGAAGCTACGGATAGCTTTTCAGTTCAGCATTGGCAACCTGGCCTAAACCATCCGCGAATACGACTCCGGAAAAAACACCATCGTGGGACATTTTCCCTTTAAAAGTGAGACCGTAATCAACGGTTCGGGCCGTCAAGTATCGATTGTAAAAGTTGAATTGAATGTCCGTCAGCTTGGTCTCCACGTATTCTAACGATCCGAATTCGCCCAAATACAGGCGTACGTTGCCCGAAATCACAATCTTCGGCTCAGGTCCACTTGTGTCTTGGGTGCTGACAACTGACATTGTCATGCGCTCCGGAAGATTCGACTCGGGATTCGTATTCTGAAGAGAGCCCCGGTAATGCCCCGTGAGTGTGCGAACCAGAATCCCGTCAACGGGGGGTGTCGGTTCTAGGTCCTTCATCGACGCAAATTTTCCGACCTTGCCCACCACGGTGGAGAACCAATCCCCTTCAAGGGTCCCCGTCTTCAAAAAGCCGATCATGCTGATGTTGTTCTTTTCGTTCTTGATGCTAATTTGTCGAGTCAGGAGATTCATCGGGCAATCATCATATTCGTAGGTTAGAAACTCATTCGAGTTCCAATCTCCGAAAAACACTTTCACATTCGCGGAGATCTTGAGTTGTCCTCCGCCAATTTGAATCGTCCGCAAAAGAACGTTGGCGAACTGATAAAATTTCGTTCCCTCGTGATAGAGAATGGCCTTATACGTTCCCGCGACGGAAGAATCCCGACTGTCCCAAGAGGCACTTGCTTCGTTCGCGTGAAGTGACTGCGCGAAGCATAATAAAAGTGCCGATACTACCCAAACCTTATACCTATTCATAAAACTCTCCTTCTAAGGTGTGAACCTTCAATCCTTTCAGTGTATGAAAGCTAACGCTCCCTTTCATTTTAAGACTCTTTTAAGATGCGACGCCGCGCACCATGATTCTTAGTTTTGACTCCTGATAAGGGAAGATCTCATGTAAAGAGGACCAGCATGACTTTCAAAATTCTCATTGTGGAAGACGAAGCGGACATTGCGGAACCCATGCGAGTGGGCCTCACTGATGAAGGCTATTCTGTTGAATGGGCTTCGACCGGCCGGGCGGCTATTCAACGATTGGTGGATCATTGGGATCTGATCATCCTCGATCTCATGCTTCCCGACCTCCCGGGAGAAAGCATCGTCAACTACCTTAAACAGCAGCCCGATTATCCTGCCATCCTCGTTCTTACGGCACGTGGGTCCGTGCAGGATAAACTTTCTCTTTTTAGGCAGGGTTGTGACGATTATCTGACAAAGCCGTTCATTTATGCCGAGCTCTTGGAACATGTGCGAGCTTTACTCCGACGCTCCCAGCGAGTGAATACGACGGAATGCCAATACGAAGACATCCAGCTTGACCCCTCTACTTTTCGCCTTTGCGCCGGCACCGAACAAACTATACTTACTCCGAAGGAGGCTTCTATCTTGCGAATGTTCCTAGCGGCGCCAGGTCGAGTGATCTCGCGAAAGGAGATCCTCCAAGGTGTCTGGGGACTGCGCGAAGAACCGGATACAAATTTTATCGGTGTTCATTTGTTCAATCTCCGGAAAAAACTCTCCGAGGTGAAGAGAGACGCCTGGCTCCAGACGGTCCGAAGTAGTGGGTTCGTCCTTTGCAGACCGGAAGGGAACTAACGATGGGGCTTAAGTTCCGCTTCACACTTTTTTTTACCTCCGTATGTTTACTCCTTCTCACTATTTTCTCGTCGCTTGTTTATGTACAGGTGCGAGACAAGTCGCATCTGCAAGCCGAACGCGATTTGCGGGCTCTTATCGAGCACGAATGGGAACATATTGACTTGCCTTCTCACCATGCGGCGACAAAACGCGGCACTCCGCACTTCCGAGATGTTTATCTACGCATTTGGATGGATGGAAATCTCCTCTATGATTCCTTTCCGAATGGAGCGGTGGAAATTGTAGGGGACGATAGCATGGGGGCTCCGGGAAATATCTTTAACACGATTGAGCGCGTTCACAACGGGCACAAATATCGGATCTCGGGCCGTTACGATATTCACCTCGTTTTAGAACATCTTTCTTTCATGCGCCGAGTTCTTTTCTTGGGTTGCTTAGGAGCCCTCGTCCTTATCATTCCTCTAAGCCTTTTTTCCACGCAATTCCTACTTCGACCCTTTCGCGATCTGGCGAAACGAACCTCAGAGCTGAACGCCGAAAAGCTTGCCTTCCGATTCGTGGAACCTTCAAATCTAGACGAGTACGGAATGCTTGCGAAGAATTTCAATCTACTTCTCGATCGACTGGAGAAGTCTTTCACTCAGGCGAGAACTTTTGCCGTGAGTGCCTCCCACGAATTGAGGACTCCTCTTTCAGTCATTATCGGGCAAGGTGAAATGGCGTTGCGAAAATCGCCTTCCGATATTCAACAATGTCTTTCCATCATTCAGAAGATGCTTCAGCCAGCCAAGAATCTACGCAACGTAATCAATCGACTTTTTTTTCTGGCTGAAGTGGAAAGGTTAGAACAGGAGAATCAGACGGTAGTGATTTCTGTTCAGCGCACTATCTCGGAAGTTGTTGGAGGCCTTCAAGAGTCGTATCAACAGAGTAGGGAGATTTCCGTGGAAGCGGATGACTCCCAAGCGACGGTCGTGGCCAATCAGGAGCTCTTTTCCAGTATCGTGACGAATCTTCTCGAGAATGCGGTGAAGTATTCCTCAAAGCACGTCCGCGTGCGCTTCGAGAAGAAGGACTCATTTCTTAATCTTTTCATTGAGGACGACGGTCCGGGCATCGAAGGCGCAAAGCGCGAGCAGGTATTTGAACCGTTCTTTCGCATCGCCGGCAAATCTAAAATGGACACTTCAAGCCATGGCCTTGGACTTTCAATCGTTAAGGCCTGTGTTCAAGCCGAAAACGGGACGATTCAGCTCGGAGACTCGGACCTTGGAGGGTTGTCTGTTCGAGTGAGTATTCCAAGTCCCGCTTAGAGAGTGGTTCCGATCTGAAACTTGGTTATCCATGTAGGTGAAGCAGCCGTTATTCCGCGCCCAACCCCTAGACTGAGATCAACGTCTCCCGCCTCTAATTTCCCGACCAGGAAGGAAACATGCTCTTGCTCGCCAAGGGGGGTGATAGCATTGATCGGCCCGAACTCCGAATATAGTTCCGTTGCGAGCGTGAATCCGGAGCTAATTCTGATTCCAAGCGTAGTGGCAAAACCTAGATCAGGAACTCCGTTTCCATCGGAAAGCTCCCAACCCAGGGTAGGGTTGATGTGCCAGTGCAAGCGCGACCCTTCCATGCAAATGGCTGGTTTGAACTCCATGGCCCAGCCTTTCTCCCGGAACTTCTGGGTGAGATAACCAATTTCCCCGTTGAGCGCGTAAAACAGAACGGCCCTTTCTTGTTTAGGAAAGGCATACTTTAGCCGAACTGCTCCTCCCGCGAGATGAGTAGTTCCTTGACCGTCAAGGCCCATCAAGAAATGCGCCGCCATCTCCAAATTACTTCCTAATCCGAAGGAAGGCTCGAAATTTAGGTGAGTGGTTCCATTGGGAACAACCTCTCCTTCATATTCCTGTTCCGTTCGCGCCTTTAGGTAGTTGTTGAGTTGGAGTTCGAGATTTATTTTTCCAGCTTCCGCAACGGCATCGTCATGAACAGTAATTTCGAAAGGCTCCAAGGCCAGTGCCAAATGCCCCAGAGTAACCAAAACTAAACCGCACAAGGCGACATGTCCGTATCGAAACATTATGCTCTCCATGGTTAGAGGTGAGAACCGATAGCGTTTAGATATCTTATGATATCGCCGAACAACCGATTCTCATTGAATGCAGTGGAACTGCCTTTACATCTGTTAAGAAAACGAGCGATGCGTTACCTAGAGATGAGCAAAGTGCCCACATGCCGTTTAGGATTCTTGATAGAATGAGCCTATGGTTTGGTCAGCCGTAAAAATACTTATTGCTAGCGTTACCATCGCCTTTACTTCTTGGCTTGCCGACAGACGGCCTGGGCTAGCCGGTTTCCTCACCGCCCTTCCCCTATTCAGCATGCTGGCTCTCGTTTTCAACTTTGCCGAGTATCGAGACCCGGCAAAATCGAGCGCTTTTGCGAAAAGCATCTTTCTCGCGGTTCCCCTCTCTCTACTTTTTTTCATTCCGTTTCTTATAGGGGATAAACTGAAGCTCTCATTTCCCATTTTATTCGCACTCGGCATTGTGTTCCTAGCGATCGCGTATGGGACTCATTCTTCTGTCTTCAGATGAACTATCAATCCAGTGGCGGCCGGGGAAGAAATCATCAAAATACTCTGGTGCCACCGAGTGCCACGCCAATCCAAAAATGCTATGAAACCAACCGAAACAGCCCAAAGCGCAAGAGTCTGTAAAGCTTTACTCTTCAAAGATTCCCGGAAGTCCGCCCCAATATTATTAGTATTTTTAGTTCAGTATTTTTTCCTTCACACGGCGGAGGTCACAGGTTCGAGCCCTGTGGCGCCCACCATGATTTCATGGGGTTAGGGGAATCGTCGATAGAGCCAG
>JAHFAF010000228.1 GCA_023250715.1 Pseudobdellovibrionaceae bacterium
GCTGATTAAAATATGTTGACTCTTCAATCCCCAGAAGTCGTTCAAGAGACAGCGCTTCGTTGGAAGCGCGAGACGAAAATTGCCTTTGTTCCCACCATGGGCTGTCTTCACGAAGGGCACTTGCGTTTAATCCGAAGAGCCAAGGAGCTAGCCCCGAAAGTCATTGTCAGTATTTTCGTAAACCCTTTGCAGTTTGGAAAAGGCGAAGACTTTGAAAAATATCCCCGAACACTCGAGCTGGACTCCGAAAGCCTAGAAGGCTTGGACGTGGATCTGCTTTTTCTTCCGACAAGAGAGGATCTCTTCCCACAGTCCTTCTCCACTGCCATTCACGTCGATGGCCTCACCACGGCACTCTGCGGAGAATTTCGACCTGGACATTTTGATGGCGTCGCGACAGTTTGCCTGAAGCTTTTTCAAATCACTCAAGCCGACTTTGCCATTTTTGGGGAAAAGGACTTTCAGCAATTAAGGATGATTCAGCGCCTGACCGCGGATATGAATTTGCCATTAACGATCGTTTCTCACGCGACGGTGAGAGAAGAGGACGGGCTTGCTCTTTCCTCTCGCAATCGATACCTCACGCCGGAGGAAAGGGCTCATGCCACACGCCTCCCGGAATCTTTGAAACAAGTTCGCGCTACTTTTCAGTCTCACCCGGAATTTCCTGTGGAGGACATTCTTGCCCCGGCGCGGGAAAAGTTGGAGGGAGTGGGCTTTAAGCTGGATTATTTGACCATTGCGTCTGCGCGCGACTTGATTCCGGCCTCCGGCTCGACTCTGGCTCACACGATTAGCGAGCCTCGCGTTTTCTTTGCCGGGCGCTTAGGAGCGACTCGCCTTATTGATAATTGGAGCTTGGCTGAGGAAATGACGTGAAGAGACTCCGCGGGGCCTTTGTCACCGGAGTCCTAGTTCTCATTCCACTCATCGCTACACTGAAAATCATCGTTTGGTTCGTCGATGCAGTGGACATGACCACGCGATCGTATCTTTTCACCACCTTCTTACCTTTCGATTTCAAAGGGCTCGGAATTCTCTTGGCCCTCGCCATCATTCTCGTTACCGGAGCTTTGACACAAAACTATATCGGTAAATCGCTCATCGCCTTTTTTGATTCGCTGGTGAAGCGCATCCCTCTCGGCGGTGGGATCTACACGGCCATCAAGAAGTTTCTCGATACGATTTTCAACCCGAAGAACGACAAATTCAAAGGCGTCGTCCTCGTAAGATTTCCTTCCGAGGGGCTCTATTCCATTGGTTTCCGAACGGGCACACCGGATAACAAGATTGCGAAGAAAACTTCCGTGCCCGTAGTAAATGTATTCGTGCCTTGCACGCCGAACCCCACTTCGGGATTTTATCTACTAGTAGAAGAGAAAAACCTCATCCCACTCGACATTTCAGTGCAAGAAGCTTTTAAGATTGTAATCTCCATGGGCATCGTGACGAGCGAAGAGGCGGACCAAGCGTGAGCGATAAGAAAGAAGACGGCGGGATAAAAATTGTCGCTGAGAACCGCAAGGCCCGGCACAATTATTTTATCGAAGACCGCTTCGAGGCAGGAATGGTTCTGAAGGGAACGGAAGTAAAATCGCTTCGCGAAGGCAAAGCGAACCTCATGGACTCTTACGCCATCTTCAAGAACGGTGAGCTTTTTCTCTTGAATGTGCACATCCCTCCCTACGCAACTGGAAATCGAGAAAACCACGACCCCTTGCGAACGAGAAAGCTTCTCCTACACCGCTCGGAGCTTTCGAAAATTTGGGGAAGAGCCGAGATAAAAGGAAACTCTCTTATCCCTCTGAAGATCTACTTCAAAAAGGGGCTGGCCAAAGTCGAGATTGGTCTTGGAAAAGGAAAAAAACTCCACGACAAACGCGAATCCACGAAGGAACGTGAAGCGGATCGGCAGATGCAGCGACTGAAACGCACGATGCGGTGATTTAGCTCGAGGGGCACGGCTCTCGCGGGCCGCTTGGCTGGCCCTCGAAAGCCGGCCACGTGAGTTGGTTGCGCTACCAGAATTCTGTTGACGTGGTATTTCCGCGAATTTCTTGCCGGTTGAATGATCTTTTAATTCTTCGTCCCTTGTGTGTTTATTGCTATCTCTAACCGCTTCCTTCGTTATTTTTCTCGAAAGTCTTTTCTCTTCTGGTGATCGTCGATCGTGTGGCCTTCCAGTGGGGTCAAAAAAGTCGTGGTAAGACTTTTTTATGACAAAGATTCAACAATTTCATGAAACGGCAGTGAGTGCAGCGAAAGATTTCAAGAAGGGCGAGAGCCAGTTGCTTCAAGCCCTCTTGGACGTCGATAAAGAAAGAGTCTATGACCGGATGGCGTACTCGTCTTTTCACACTTATTGTGTCGAGGCACTTCATTTAAGTGACACCCAAGCCTACACGTACGTGGGAATCACGAGGAAGATGAGAGAGGTTCCAGAGCTTAAAGTCATGATCGATAAGGGAGAGATCCACACCACCAACGCAAGGCGTGTGGTCCCTCACCTGACTCCCGCCAATAAGGATGTTTGGCTCAAGAAAGCAAAGGACCTCCCCCAGCGAGCGCTGGATAAGGAGATCAAGGCCCATTTCCCCGAGAAATTCCCCCAGGAGAGAATTCATTTGTCCATTTGTCCAGATCTCGAATCCAAGCTGGAAAGGGTAAAGGACCTTCTTAGTCAAAAAATGGGTAAGGCTTGTACTCTTGAAGAGGCAATTGCCTCGATGGCAGATCTATTTCTTAAAAAGGAAGATCCTCTGCAACGAAAGTTGGTTGCGCAACCAAGTGTGAGAACTCAGGTCGCAAAGAGGGATGCAGCCCAGTGCACGTTCATTACTCCTACTGGAAGGCGGTGCTCATCAAGGCGTTGGCTTCATTGCCATCATAAGACGCCAAGGGCCTTTGGAGGAGTGGACACCCTAGAAAATCTCACTACTCTTTGCTCCGCGCACCACAAATATTTACACGATAAAGAGGGAGCGAGATCTCCTTTCGTTGCACAACCACCTAACAAACTGGCCGGTCTCGTGTTTGATTGAGGTATAATGGGCAGCAATGAAAACTATTTTGCGTTGGCTATTGGCACTTCTCATGTCCGCGGCAGGTGTCGCGCACTTCGCATCTCCCGGGCAATTCACTCGCATTGTTCCGACGTACCTTTCTTACCCGGGGGCCTTGGTAGCCATTAGCGGCTTTTTTGAAATATTGGGGGGAGTCGGTTTATTGATTCCAAAGCTTCGACCTTACGCCGCTTGGGGGTTAATCGCCCTTTATTTGGCCGTCTTTCCAGCCAACCTACACATGGCGTTGAACGGAATTCCCTTTGGAGAAGGCCCCACACCCCAATGGGCATTGTGGCTACGGCTACCCTTTCAAGCGGTTCTCATTGCTTGGGCTTATTGGCTTAGGAATTAGCGAGGAGCAAGAATTCGAATTTGAGCGAAGGAAGCGCCTCCGGCGAATTTGTGCACCTGAATATTGAGCGGGCCATGGGCGTTCACCCAGTCGCGAAGAGATTTCTGCACGTCGCTATAGCGGGCTGTACTCCCGTCCGTATAGACGACGATAGCACCGCTCGCGGCAAAGAGTCGTGTGACTTCGTTTCCGGATTCTATCCAAAGCTCCCCGTCCGAATTGAACCCGTGAGACCGTGTGGCCTTACCATTCACTATTTGGTAATTTACGGCGTAGGTGGAGGGCCTTGTCTTCGCCTGAGAATACGCGTTTATGTCCTGATGGAGCGCCTCAAAGAATTCATCTGCACCGAGGGCCAGACCGCTTATCCAGCACACTGCGACTACACCGATCTTAAACCAAAACCGCATGAACTATTCCCACACTAACAACGGGCACACGACCTGCAGGTGACAACTACTGTCACTGCTGGCAGGCCCTTTCGGGCCCCATTCCAGATCCTCAAGGGGAGCCGGCCTTCAGGGCTTGGGAATAGCAAGACGGACGCCAACCTTCAGGGCCCTCCAGATCAATGATCTCGATACCGGCGAAGTGGAATTCTGGCCCTCGAAGACATTGCCTTAGTTCCTAGTTGGAACTGGTGCCACTTGCCCGCAAGGGAAATTCGAGCATTTCCAGCCTAATTCGATTGGTATAGCGGTTGCACAAATGCCCATCGACTCACTCGAAAGACGAGTGAAAAGAATTAAGGGGTTTCACTATGAAAAAGTTATCTATGTTGGCGTTTGCCGGCCTCATGATCGGCAATCTCGCCCAAGCAGTTTCGATTCCAGGTTGGGAACGTCCTATTATGGGCGCCCAGCTCCATTATGTTGTTCCGACCAAGCCCGTACCGGGAAGGAAAGCAAATCATCTAACTTTAAATCAACGCGATGATTCGAAGGAGCCGACAAGCTTTACTTTGCAAGAAGATACGGGCATCCGCTGCATTACGGCACCGTGCCCCAGCACGAGAAATATTCAGTTTACGATCACTTCGATAAAGCAAGTACTCCACTCCGATGTAGTGACGTACGAAGCGGTGGAAGTTTTGAAAAACATTCCGCCTCACGTGCGCATTGCTCGCCGGCACCTCAAGGTGACTGAATCGAGCCTGGAGCTCATCGGTCCAGAGGGCAGTGGGTTTAATCGGCGTACGGTATGGCAGGTTGAAGTACAGCCTTTCGCGGCACCAACGGATTACTACTATGGAAATCCCAAGGCACTCTTAACGATTGCGTCCGTCGAGCAGGAGTAAAACAAATAAGATCTTGAGGGGCGGGCTGAAAGGCTCGCCCTTTTTTTATTTGGCTCGGACTCCTTGGTAGGGCAGATTCATACTATGAAAATAGCAATGGGAAGCGATGGGAAGTCCCATCTTACGGATGTAGTCGAGGCCGAAATTAAGGCCGCGGGCCACCAGGTCGAGCTCTTTGGCGCGCTCCGCGGAGATTCGACTCCTTGGCCGAGAGTCGCCTATGAGGTGGCTCAGAAAGTGGCTTCGGGCGCTTTCGATCAAGCCATTTTATTCTGTTGGACGGGCACGGGCATTTCGATAGCGGCTAATAAGGTGCGTGGAATTCGTGCGGCCCTATGCCACGATGCTGAGACGGCAAAAGGGGCCCGCATCTGGAATGATGCAAACGTATTAGCGATGAGCTTGAGATCTACGTCAGAAGAAGTTGCAAAAGAAATGCTGAAGGTTTGGTTCTCCACACCCCCGAGCGAGAAATCCGACGACAAGACCTGTTTCGCGCTCATCGAAAAACTAGATCAAGACGGGAAGATCTGAACCAAAAAGCTCGGGACGCCTCAGACGTCGATTGAGATCCTCAACGACGGCAACCTTGAACTTGGATAATTCTGTATGGGATCCTAGAGTTTTCTTATATTCCTGAATGGAAAGTTTATCGATTCTCAGTTGAAACTTTTGAAAAAGACGAACCTTGAAACTTCCCGGCACATTAATGTGATGAAGGCCTCCACTTTGAGCGAGAACAATATCTCCATCCGGAATTTGCCATAGAATGTCAGCGATTCCCCCGCGCACGCCCATCGGCTTTCCTTCCTTGTCCAATCCGTTCAGTCTCTTCATCCGGCCTTCGGGGACAAAAAGAATGATGGAGTCTTTTTTGAGACTCTTCATAAACAATTCCCACGTTCCGTCCCGTTTTCTTGAGATTGGAATTACCTGAGGGGCCATCCACTTGAACAACCTTCCCACGATAGGCCGATTCAGCGTGACATCCGCACCCGGCATCACTCCTCGCGAAGCAAGCTGCCATACCACTGGCGTTGGAATAGCCGCTACGAAAAGGGGTTCCATCAAGCTTGTGTGATTCAACAATGCAATCACGCGAATATTATCGAAGGTACGCTTCGTCATCCAACGAATGTCGGGTTTGAACAATGTCCAGGCGAGAAGCTTTACGAGATTGAGAAGAAGGAAGCGAACTACACTAAGAACCATGGTAACCAAGAAGACTACGCTATCCCAGAAGGTGTGGCTTTACTTTTGGTTGCTTGGTCGTGTGAACCCCGGAGCGAATAGAAAAAACCATTCGCCCCGGGAAATCTTCTACTGCAGGGCCAGCATGTCCTGGCGAACTTGAACGTACGCCTGGTACACCTGGGGCAAATCATAGTAGGAATCGTAGAGGTAACGATCCACGGGATACCACGCTTGGCGCACCCGTTGCTCGATCGCCTCGCAGCTTCCCGTCGGATCGACATGATCCCAAGTCCCAGAAAGATGCACAGGGCCTCCGGGCTCGCCGCCACCCCCGCCCGGGCCACCTGGCTCGTCTCCCCCCGGCTCGTCCGAGCCAGAGCATTTAAAGAGTGCACTCACTTCACTCGTGAGTCTTCGCACCGCGAGCTTCACTCGATACCGAAGATAGGAATTTTGCACAATGGACTCCAATCGATGCGTATCTTCGTGTAACCGGGCGACACCCCCACCGTCGCCGTGATCCGCAAAAGCGGGCAGCGCGAACAGAAGCGAAAGTATCGCTACATTTAATTTTAGTTTCATTTTTTTCCCCTCCCTTTAGTGGAAATTCTCTGTCGTAAGTCTGCATTGGACGTGCCAACATTGCCACGAGTCAATACGCACAATCGACGATAAAAAAGTTCTATTCGTGTAATAAAGTCAGGGTTACTTCGCTCCGGTGTCATATTCTTCCTAAGGTTTGGGGGGTGGTCCCGGGGGCGAAGTGGGAGGTTTAGTGGGCGGCTTTGTGGGAGGGGGCGGTGGCCCCACGGGCACCGGTACGTCAGGAAAATCCACATCCGGGGTTTCAGGCGTTGTGGGAGTCGTCGGCGTGGGGGGCTCCGGCGGGTCCGGCGTTACTTCGGGCGGCTTAACTTCCGGCGGTGAAGGAGGTTCCTCGGTTTGAAGTGAAATTTTCGTACCGCTTCCTTGATCAGGAAAGGCGGGGGCAGGTTGAGCTTTCGGTCTTTTCAATAACTTTGATACCGTATTTTCATCGGATTGTTTTCGCCGGTGGCAAAGAGGAATTCGCCGCCCGTTGCGAGCCAAGGCTTGCGCGAGATCGAGCGTAATACTCGCCTGTCGCGCGCGAATCTCTGCGATTTTCAGATCCAGTCTTCCAACTTTCACTGCTGCTTCGAACTGTTCGTATTCCTCGCGTGAGATAGCCTCCTTCTCAAAAAGGCGGGCCGCTCTGTCAAAATCCACCGCAGCAAGATTTCCCCGTGCTTTCTGCCGTGACA
>JAHFAF010000229.1 GCA_023250715.1 Pseudobdellovibrionaceae bacterium
ACCCTTCTTCGCAAGAACTGTCGTCATGGCGGAGGTAAGCGTCGTCTTTCCGTGATCTACGTGGCCAATCGTGCCTACGTTCACATGCGGCTTGGTTCGTTCAAATTTTGCTTTCGACATAGTCGTTCCTTTTTAAATGCAATAAGTTTCCGAAGGCTACGCCAAACCCGGCTCAGCGGCAAGCCTTTGATTTTAGAAGATTTAAGGTTGGTTCGAACCAGTAAATTTTCTGGATGAATGTGGGTCCAACTCTCATGGGAAATACTCCTCCTGGTAACCCGGGCTAGTCCGGCTTCGCCTCGACGAGCCCCAGGATTGGAGGAACTCATGAAAATCACTATTTTGGCTTTATTTTGGGGTGTCGTGTCGAATGTGGCTGCGAATCAAGGGCAGTAAACTTGGAAGGGGGAAACGGGGCATGCTAGGCTCGACAGTCTTATGCAAGGTGCTTTTCCCGTGTCCCCTCTTCTTTCTCAAGCTTGGCACCTGCGTATGAATCAACAAAACGAGAAAGTAAGAGAACTATTGGTTGAAATTCGAAACGCGCTGGGGCTTTCGCCCGGTCAGCCCGTGCACGAGTCGCTATCCTTTGCTCCCAGTGAAAAGTTGGAGGACATTGTAAGTGCACTTCTCCTTATCTCCTCTCTCAGTCGCCTGGAAGGGGACTTGGAAAGTTGTGAGAAGGGAATTAAGGCGGTCGAGAATTGGATCGTCTCTCAAAATCGCCCCCTGCCTTTTCGCCTTCACTTCGAAAAAGGGCTCCTGCTGCATGCAATGGGCGATCATTCGAGTGCGCTGGAATTATTCAGCCAGGCAAAGTCGGTGGCCCAAAACCCCGCGGAGAGAATCTACGCTTTGTCGAATATCGTTTTTTGCCTCGAGAATGTCGGAGCCCCCTTCATGACCGCCTACGAAGAACTCCGTGCGCTTCTGGGAAAAGTCGATCCGGAAGAGTTCATCGGCCCTCGCGCGCAAGCCGAGGGGCTAGAGATGAGAAGCCATTTCAGGGAGGGGCGGCTTTCAAAAGTGCTCGATGCGGAGACCTCGAACGCTGTTATGCAAAGCGCATACTTTAAGTTGTGGGTGGCGGAGCTTCCCTTTCACCGTGGTTATGCGAAACGGCTTCCCCAAGCAAAGGAGACTTTCTTCCTCGCGAGTCCGTATCTTCCCTTGAAGGCCTACCGTCTTCGCACGCTGCAGGGAATGGTGCACCGGCAAGATTTGAATCAATTTCGCGCAACCGAGATGGCCGATAGATTTTATCTTTGGACTTGGCGTTGGATCACGCAGAACGAGGCCTATCCTATCGAGTCCGTGCTCGCGCTTTTCGAGGGGCTGGATCTTCCCTCTCTCTCCTCGCGTTTGACGTTGGAAGATTATCAAATGGTTCGGAATGGTTTTCTTTGGCTCTCATTCTTTTCATCGGTTGGATTGGATGCGCTTGAGAGTGCTCTTGCTGCTTTAAAACCCGTGCACGCTCCGAATTATCTTCTTTTCGATCTCGAGGAACAATTTGTTCGATACCTTCACGAGATGAAGGCAAAAGGGAAAGATTCCTCATGGAAGCCGGACTTGTGCCATCATCCGCTCTGGCAGTCGAAGGATATTTGGTTTCGCGAAATTTTGCTGGCGGTGCGTGGAGAGAAGAGCGATTTGCCGGAACACTTAAAAGGCTTGGTCCGTTCCATTCAAAATAATCTGGGTGGCGATGCAAGTCGAAGGGAAGCGCTCCACGTGGATTTGGCTTCTTTCCAAGTTGAACCGGAAGGCGAGGAGAAAATTGTTTCGGAGCCCATGGCGAAAGGGATCGCACTGATAAAAAGAAGTGAGGCAGTGTCCTTTCAGGAGCTGGCTCTTCAGTGTTTCGGCCTTGCTCGTTTCGACGATATTGCCCACATGGTGAAAGTGCAGAATCTTCTCTCCCGCATGAAGAAAGTCTTGCCGAAGGGGCATACGCTATTCGTGAAATCAAGCGTTGCCTACCGTTCGGGGGATTGGAGCAGTGTAGGAGTTCGTTATCCGAACGTCCTTTGCGCGAGTCTCGACAAACAGGAAATTTGGCGCGATTTGCTTTCCACATCGCCCGCCCCGCGAGCGGAGAGAGCTGAGAAGAAGAGGCTTCGTCCTGCAAGTGTCTTGAAGGAAATCCGGGGTGCCGTGACCCGAGAGGAAGTTGAAAAGCTATCGCAAATCTCGAGAAGCTCCGCCACGCGGCTGCTCGCGCAATGGGTGAAGCAGGGAAAACTAAAAAAAGTGGGTCGAGGAAAGCGGACCCGTTATCTTCCGGAAACGGAAGTCTAAGTAGGAGAAGTCGGATGAAGGTAGGGGTGGTCCTGTGTCTGTTTTTTTGTCTGAATATTTGGGGGGAGCTCAATCCAAAGGCTACTATTAAAATCTGGTCCGGGCAGTGTGCCGAACTTTCTTCCAATAATCTGGTTTGGGAAGGGACAGGGCTCTTGGTCCGGACCCAGAATAAAACGTTTGTAGTGACTTCCCAATCGGCGACGTACTCGGCTGACCCCAGGATTTGTCATCGAGGCAAGTCTGAGGGCTATAAAGGAAAGTTACAGTTAGTCTCCAAGGATTGGCGGCATGGCTTAAGTCTACTCGAGCTCGAAGGGGATTTGCCGTCCGAACAAGCGGTGGACCTCACTGCACTAACGATTGACGAACCGGAAGAGTCGGCCCCGCTCCTCACTTTCGGTTTTCCCACACACTCCGACGAAGCCATTTCCGCCAATGGAATTCTCATCACGACGAAAAGCACGCGCCATGGAATTCCCTTTTTAGGGCGAGCAATTGAAAGTTTCAAAATGAGGGTGGACGTAGGCCGCGTGGGCGGGCCCGTTTGGACAGCCTCGGGCTCTCTTCTCGGGATTCTCTCCGACAATTATTTGAAAGTGGTTCCCGGCGCACCCACTCCATTGCGAGTCTGGGATCGCGTGGACGGGCATCAAGAAGATTTTCTCATCACCATTCCCATTAATGAAGTGAAAAAATGGGTGCGGGATACCTTGTCGGGGGAGCTTAAACCTTTGTTTAAGACAAGTGTTGACGACGAATTGGAAGGAAAAGTGAGAGTCATTGCCGGGGGATTGTCTTTCAGTGAGCTCCTTCCCCCTACCGATCCTTCCTCCCCATCGGCCGGAGACTTTCCGATTGGAGGCGCTGAAGGAGTGGGGACAGGCGGAGACTCTTCGATTCTTGCGGCCAAATTCCGGATCGAAAGAGTAGCCGGGAAGGCCGAGGTATTTCCTTTTCCTGAGTTAGTCTCTTGGCAGCAGAGTGAGTTGAAAAACCTCGCCGAATACGGAAAGGCGGAGATTCCCTTTGTCTTTAAAAAAGACGTGGCCGTTACCGGGGACTGGGAACACAAAACCTTTCGAACTCTGGGAGAGCTGGTGCGAAGCCTTGCCAGAGGGGGATACCTCATCCCCAGCATTTACGAGCGAAGTGGAAGTCCGGAAATCGACGCGCTTAAGGCAGAGGCGCGCAAGTCGGCGCAATACGCCACCTACTATGCTCTGCACGGGACCTTCTGTAAGGACGAACGGGTCCTTTATCTCTTGCGGCAAATCTATATTGTTTCGAAAGTGATTGAGTCCGATGAAAAGGATCGAATTACGAAAGAGGAGATTGATGCCTTGTTGGACTTTAATGGAAAGTATAAGACGGCGTGGGGATTTGCGGCTGTCCTTCCGGATGGAAAAGAGTTGCATCGTCGAATCGAAGCGGTAAGGAAACTAATGTGAAAGCGTGGCCGCTAATTTTCTTACTGCCTTCACTGGCTTTCTCTTTTTCACAGGAAAAGGCGACGGTGAAGATCAAATCCGTCGCCTCCCAAGGTATTCGGGAGTATCGGGGGTCGGGGTTCCTTTTTCAAAATGCGAACAAGGTGTATTGCCTCACCTCCGATCACGTGCTTTGGCATTCGAACACGGGATTCGTCCACTGGATAGAGAACGAGAACTTTAGTGGCATAAGCGCCTCCTACCTCCTCTCCGATTGGGGGCGGGGACTTGCGCTTCTTGCCGTGCCGAATCTTTCGCCCTCTCCCGATTACCCGAAGCTCGAGGAGCTCGAGCCAGATCCCAAGGTCGAGGGAAGAGTACGGGTGCACGGATTTCCTTTCGCGTCCGACGAGCTTCGTACGGCAGGCGGGCTCGTCGTTGACCCGGCGAAGAAATTGGGGCTTTTTTTTCAACAGGAGTCGCTCATTTTGCTTGGGGCCTCCTATGGCGAGTACGGGATGAGCGGTGGCCCCGTCTTTTCCAAGGATACGGGTCATTACCTGGGCCTACTTTCCCACCAATCCCTACTTCCGGGGACCGATCCTGCAACCGATCTTCTTTTGATTCCGGGCTCGACGGTCGTGGCTTGGTTGAAGAGTTATTTGTCTGGCGATAATTTCGTGCCGGTTTATTTTGCTCAGAACACGGGGACGCAAGAGACGGTGAAACCCTTCATCCAAACGCGGCACTTGGAATTGGATTTGGGGACTTATATGGGAAGCGGCATTCAAGCCGTGATTTTTAATAACCACGATCCCATCACACCCTTGTATTTTCCGTCGACTACGAATTTTTTCGAAGGTGTGGCAGATGTCTTGAAATCTCATCCCAAGGACACGATTTTGACTTACGTCACGGCCTTTCGAGAAAAACGATTCCTGGGAGATCCTCGGTATACATTCAAAACTTATTTTGAATTTCTGAAGCTCTTACAGGATCCGACTCTGCAGCCGATGGTCTATTTTAGTTGGGATAATCCGGGAGAGGACAAATGCCTCGAGCTTCGGCAAAAACTTTACGATCAGAGGGATGAGTTTCCCTCCTGCCACCTGACCCCCTTTCGTTCCGTATGTTCGGGCCTGACCGAGATTTCCGATCGGTTCGACGGTGAAATAGGCTTAGTGACTCCCACAGATGTAGAGGATCTGCTCGGCAACAAAACAGCCTGGGATGAGGGAATTAAGGCGTTTGGAGAAGAGAAAGTGAGGGCTCTGAGAACGCTACTCGAGCAACACCGCGATTGCTTGAAAAACGTCACACTATAATAATGACCGCTACCTTTTAAGCTTGAAGGGTGGCTGGCACCCTTTAAGGAATGGAGCCCTCGACGGGATTCGAACCCGTGACCTCGTCCTTACCAAGGACGTGCTCTACCTACTGAGCTACAAGGGCGTTTGGAAAGCGTAGTATTTTTAGCGAAAAGCCCAATAAGTGTCCACTTTATTTGAAAAATTTGTTACAGCTGGGCCCAGGAGTAACGATGAGCGTCGATACTTTTGAGTCTCAATTTGACCGTCTTTTAGTGGCTGTGGCCCCTCCCACCCCCAATGGGGACTTGCACCTGGGACACCTCTCAGGACCTTACCTCGCCACCGACGTTTATAGTCGATATTGGAAAAGCCAAGGGAAGCAAGTCTACTTCGTCACAGGCTCGGATGACCACCAAAGCTATGTCCACACGAAGGGGATGAAAATGGGGAAGTCCCCCAAAGAGGTGGTGGAAATCTTTGGAACCTCCATCCCAAAGACGCTTGATTCGGCAAACATTAAGCTGGATTTTTTCCTAAAGCCCTACCACACGCCGGAGTATCAAAGTTTCGTTCAAAAGTTTTTCACAGGCCTCGTTGAGAACGGTGCGCTCGAAAAGAGAAAGGGGCCAGCGTTTTTTTGCGAAGCCTGCAATCTCTATCTTTACGAAGCGCACGTGAGTGGGGGCTGTCCCGGTTGTCATGAAAAGACCAATGGAAATGGCTGCGAGAAGTGCGGCTTCGTCAACGATTGCATCGATCTCCAAGATCCTAAATGTAATCACTGCCATTCCACGCCAGCGACCCGCGAATACGAGCGATTCTATTTTCCATTAAACAAGTATTCGGATTACTTGCGCGGGTATTTTTCCAAGGTTTCGATGAATGGACACCTCCATGCTTTGACGAAAAAAATGATTCGGGAGGGTTACCCCGACGTTTCGGCCACCCATCTTGCGGGTTGGGGAATTCCCGTCCCAGATCAATCGGGGCACGTAATCTACGAATGGGTTGAAATGGCGGCGGGCTATCTTTATTTGGCTGAAACTCTCACGGGGAGTTGGGAGAAATTTTTTAAAGATCCTCGATCCCTATGGGTGCTCGGATATGGTTTTGACAATGCCTTTTTCTATACCTCTTTCATTCCGGCTCTTTTGCATGCCTATGACGCTGAAATTCAGCCCCCGCGGGCTTTCTTGAGTAATGAATTCTACCTATTGAAGGGTCTTAAGTTCTCGACGAGTCGAAATCACGCAGTGTGGGGCGATGAGTTCTTGGCGAAGATCCCGGCCGATCAGATGCGGTACTACCTCTCGTACACACGACCCGAAATCGAACAAACGAACTTCGATCCTTCGGAATTCGAAACTACAATTCAGAAGGAATTCATCCTCGGATGGGAGGGTTGGGTTCGGGATCTCCCGAAAAAAGGCAACTCCGATCCTTTGGACGAACGCAGACGGTTTGAACAGCGAATGGAAGAGCTTCGGGTTCTTACCGAGGCTTGCTATCGAGCGGAGTCTTTTTCTCTCAGATCGGCGGTGAGACTCCTGAACCAACTCGTGTTTGAAGCATCCCAATACGGAAAAAAATGGGAATTCACTGGAGGGGCAGTGGCGGCGCAGGCATTTGCCTTGAGACAGCTCGCAAGAGCGTCGGCACCATTACTTCCAGACTTTTCTACTCGTGCCGGCGTGCTCGCAAAGGAAATGGGCGCGTGAGGAAATATGATGTCATTGTTCTCGGTGTGGGCGGAATGGGAAGTGCCGCATGCTTTCAATTAGCTAAACGAGGGGTTTCCGTTGTTGGGATCGAACAATTCTCTCGTGCGCACGATCGGGGAAGTTCCCACGGGAATAGCCGCCTCATCCGAAAAGCCTATTTCGAACATCCGGACTACGTTCCCCTCTGCGAGCGATCCTATCTCGGATGGGACGCCATTCGAGAGGAATTAGGAGTCTCTCTATTTCATCCCACGGGCCTGGTGATTTTCGGACCTTCCGATCACAGTGAAGTTTTGGAAGGCGTTTTGAAGAGTGCAGTCCTTCATCAACTGGACGTCGAGGAAGTGCCGGCTGGAAAAGTGAGGGAGAGGTTTCCGCAATTTAGCCCCCCTTTGGACTATCG
>JAHFAF010000230.1 GCA_023250715.1 Pseudobdellovibrionaceae bacterium
TATTTTTGGAGAGTCCGTGCGGCGCACCCGGAGTGGGGGCAATGGCAGGCATCTCCCGTCCATAGTTTTCAGGCAAAGAAGAAGCTCATGGTCCCAAAGCTTAAGGGGGCCAAGGTTATTCCTGGGCAACAGTCTTCCGGCTGGGGGGGCTGGATGGATTGGCTCATTTCATCCGCTTATGCGGGAGAGGAAAATGTATGGGTGGAGTTCGAGTGGGAGCCGACGGACGGGGCTCATGCTTACCGGCTCGAAATTTTCGGCGACGCCGGCCGCACTGAGCTTTTGGAATCCCTCGATGTGGAGGGGACGCGCGCGCACGTGGAACTTCCCCGTCGAGAAAGTTTCTATTGGCGATTAGCCGCCGTGGACGAAGGCCTGATGCGATCCGATTACAGCAAGATGCAGAAAATCGCGGTGGCTCCCGAGAAGATTTCGGTACCTACCGACGAACAAATCGTCTCCAAGGAGTACTTTCCCCGAGGCGAAAAAAAAAAGGATTTAGTCGAGAAGCGGCGCAAATCAAAAGTGGCGCCTGACGGGAAGGTTGCCGTGGCGGCCCCGTCGCCAGAAGCCGGCTCTTCAACACCTCCTCCGGAGCGTGAAATCGCTAGTGGCACTTCGTATCCCCGCTGGATTCCCACATCGATTGCCGCGGGAATTGGAGGGCAAGGGGAAATAGAAACAGTGAGTGGAAATCAGTTTGATGCCCAGAGCGTGGGAGGGGCACAGGTTTACTCTTTGGAAGTGGATCATCAGGTGAAAGACGGAGGCTGGCGATTACGCGCAAATTATCGACGGAATTATTTGGGGTTGGAAGGGGGCGTGAGATCCGTCTTCGAGAGGTTCGGGTTGGAGTCGGTGGTGTATTCCCTCTTTTGGGGCATTTCCATGGGGGTTTTAGGGCAGGAGGAGCTTGCGTTGAGGCGACTCACGGAAGAATGGAGTGTACCGTTTCGGGGGAGAACCGCTGGCATCGAAGTTGGGAAGGTCTGGAATAAATCGATGGGCAATTGGCTCGCGACGATTGAGATGTGGGCCCAAGGTTTTTTTATCGGCGATTTTAATGGGTATGGAGCTCGGGGTGAGCTCTCGACGGCCTACGCAGGTATGAAGGGTTTCATTCCCGAAATAGATTTGCAGATCTTGCCTAGGTCACTTTTTGGTGATGCCGGACATCAGTGGACGGTGGAAGCTTTAGCAAGCCTTCGTCTGCGCATCGACTTGAATCCGAGTGGAAGCGCCAGGAGATAAATTAACCAAAAAACCTGCGATGCATCTTTCCCCTCATGAACGGCATTGCACGCGGCCGCGCGATAGCGGAAGGTCGGTTCGAAAATATTTAATGAGACTTTCTTAACTGTAGGACTCGCCGTAGGGGAGCTTCCTTGCAGCAAAATGCGAAACTTTACATAACGCTTTCCCTGAATCATCGATAAATCATTCGAGCTCACAAACCCTGTGTCATCCGACTGAAAATTATCGTCACTTCCCGCAATAGCGTACTCGATGGTCCCGCCGGAAAGTGTCTCTTCAGCCGTGAACGAAGTATAGTGCGGATCGGGAAGCCCGGTGTCGTAAGGAAGAGTGAGAATCTGGGAGGAAGAGGCGGTATAGAGGATGCGACCGTCATCCGCCGAGAGGTTCCCCCCATCCGCATCGAGCCCGGGCAGGAGATCTGCTAGGGTCCAGGGCGTTCGTGTCGTGAACCACCCCGTGCCGAAACTTCCATTTGCCGTCGTTCCTGTACCTTCACTGATATCGATGAGGCCCTCATTAATTAGGCGTGTTCCTCCAAAGAGAACGATTTCTCCGCCGGCGCCTCCTCCACCGTCCCCAGCCCCTGCCGCCACTTCACCACCTCCGCCATTACCCAGGATCTTTCCGGTAGAAGTCGTGTGGAGATCTCCTCCCGTAGATATTCTGAGAGCTCCTCCTCCGCCACCCCCGCCTCCTCCATTCGTGCCGCCATTCGCGGCTCCTCCACCGCCTCCCGATCCCCCCAGCAAATCATCGGCCCAAAAGGTGTCGTAACTATTTCCCCCGCTCGCGGCCCCGGAGTCTTGCCCGTCATTGATATGGCCTCCTCCGGCGCCGTCGTTTCCTGATCCCACACCTCCCGCGCCTCCTCCTTCGATCCCGTTTTTTGCCGAGCTGCCGCGACTTCCATTTCCTCCCACTCCTCCATCACCGCCGGCGGCTCCTCCGCAGCTTGCGGTTCCCCCTATTCCTCCCGCCCCTGTGCTTCCGCGCATATCGATGATGCCTGCGATTATTACATTTCCCTGCACTCGGATTTGAAGCGCTCCGCTTCCCGCGCATTTCAGGGTAAAGCCTGCAGGGAGGGTGAACGAAGTAAATTCGTAGACTCTGTCCCCGGAAAGGGTGACTTGGTTGGCAACAGAACCTGATAAAAGATCCCACTGAGAAAGAGTGTCGGCGGTAAAGGCCCCATCCTTGCCGGACCCGATTAAGACACTTTCATTTTCCTGACTCAAGCCATCGCTTTGTGTCCGATCCACTTTGAGAGGGAGCTCCACTTGGTGAGACTCGAGATTCCAAACTGCGGTGGAGGAAGAATCAAAGTGATCGAGTGTTGCGAATTCCTCGCTCAGGGCGAAAGTTGCGGCCGATATCAGAAGGAAAGGAAGAAGAATCTTCATGCGGCGATGGCGGGAGAGGGTTGGGAGTCGCTGGACGCGATCTCTTTGAGCGGGATGGTTACACGAAAGCAGGTGCCTCGGGCACCGGGCTCGCTGTAGAGCAGGTCCACTTCCCCACCAAAAGCTCTGGCGTAGCGCCGGCAGATCGATAGTCCCATGCCGGTCCCCTCCGTGGGTGATTTTGTTGTAAAGCCGTGTTCGAAGAGAAGGGAACGTTGGTCGACGGGAACTCCGGGGCCGTTATCGATTACATCCACGAGGAGAAGATGCCCCTCTCCCGTGGCGCGTACAGTGATGGCCCCTTTTTTCCAACTTGAAGGATCTCCCGCCGAGAGAATGGCCTGGAATGCGTTTCGAATGAGATTGGTAAGTATTTGAATGAACTCATCGCGATTGGCGACGGCGAGAAAGTTTTTTGCCATGAGCTCTTCCTTGAGCTTGATCCCCTGCTTACTGATAAAGTCCGCCATGGTGGCCACAGCTTCAGTAATGGCGGCGGAGCAATCGATTTCGGTCTTCGCCGAAGAGCGAACGAGCTCGCGCATTCCATCGATAATCCGGTGAATGCGTTGTGCCTGTTCCTGCACAAACGTGAGATCTAGGCCTATCACCGCTGTCTGCTGTTGCCAGAAGTCGGCAAGCTTTTTCAAGTTGTCCAGATCTTCTTCGAAAAGAGAAATCTCAGGATGAATGCTCGAGGGGGCTAAGAGGCTTTCCGTCAGAGTAGGCATTCCCCCTTTTCGGAAATCAGTCTCCCAGGCGCCCAGGATATCGGAGACTTGTTTGGGGAGAGACTCCTCGTTTTTCACAAGACCCTTGGAGCGATCGATACGACTCAAAATAGCGGTCAATGGATTCAAAACTTCGTGGGCGGTACGTCCGGCAACTTCACCGATGGCGGCAAGGGAAGTGGTCTTCAGAAGCTTCTCTTGGACTTCTTTGATGCGTGCATTGATTTCGTGCAACTGGGCCGTGCGCTCTTCTACTTTACTTTCCAATTCTCTATTGTATTTCTCGATGGCTTCTCGGGACGCACGCAAGGCATCCACCATGGCGTTGAAAGAGGTGGCAAGCTCGGAAATCTCATCGCGGGAATTGATCTCTATTCTCGCCTTCAGATCCCCCGCTCCAATCTGTTTTGCGCCTTCAGTGAGCAAGCGAAGATTTCTCGTAAGGCCTTTGGAGAAAAGAATGCTTCCGATAAATGTTATCGTGAGCACGATGATGCCGAAGATTGCAGATCGTTCGAGGAGATATCGGATGGCGGAGTAGATCTCTTTTCGATTGGCTTGGCTGATGAATACGAGACTTCCCACGCCCAACGGGGCATAGGCGCCAAGCCAGCTTTCGCCTTGGTAATCAAAGGCCCGGGCACCGGTTTGGCTTGTGCTCGCGGTATTTCCGGTGAAGTCTTTCAGCAGGGGATGATCCGTTATCGCCGGGGCATTCGAAATGTCGGCACGATCGACATGGAGAAGAACTTCCCCGTTCTTGTTGGTCAGATAGGCCTTGAAAATATTTGAGTTCTGAAGGGTTTCGAAGAAGGGTCTGCCCTCTAGCTCGGCAACGGGAAAGTAGAGCTCTGCCTCTCGCCCGAGGCGAATCTCGATTTTTGTGACGAGGAAAAACCGCGGAGAAGCATTGGGCTCCTTAGTTCCCCAAAATGCGATTCCTTCCGCATCCGCTTCCTTCAATAAAGGCACCAACTGAGTTTTTTCGAGTGTCATGGGCGGCAGGCGGCCCGAGGTTTTCATTTCGACAAAGAGGTTTTCATTGATGAGATCTTTGGGAGCTCTTTTAAAGAGTCGGGTGCCGGTCACGTGGCTCTTTTGCAGAAAATCTCCCGGCAAGCGCACTTCCCCCCGGTCCGCTAAAACTTCCGAGAGCACGTACAACTTTAACTGGTCGCTCGTTTGGAGAAGAGATGCACGCAATTGAGAAGCGACATTTACGGCGACGCTATGATTGAGGTCAAAGAGTAGGGAGAGCTTTTCGTCGCGAAAGATAAGTGAGGCAAGACCCGAGTAGAAACTGACCGCGGAGATCAGAAGAAAAGCGAGTACGCCTAGAATTTTGTACCGTAGGGAGATTCGCATGTGAGGGGAAAAGAGTGAGAGACAGACTATATATATGATACCAGAGGCGTGAAATAGCGCGATATGTCAATTTCTTCCGTGGTCGTGAACGTAGACGTGACCGTGAACGTTCACGGTCACGTCTACGTTCACGAAAGAGATTGGCTGTGACGCAGTGAGTTGTTGTCTTCGACCTCGATCTTCCGAAAAGGAGAACGGAGGGGTGCTTTGAACCGCCGTTTACTACTTGTCGATGAGGATGTCGCAAAACTCGAGCTCCTCTCTTTTATTCTCTGTCCCCCTCCGTCCGAGGCGAAGCCGATTCACGAGCCGTTCATCGTGGTCTTAGCAGGAAATAAAGAAGTTGCCGTGGATCACGTGAAACGGTCGCTCGCCCTAAAGCTTCCCTTTGCCGGTGCCTTTGTCGATGTGGGAGGACCCGCTACCGGAACAGATACTCTGATTCGTCTTCGCAATTTAGATCCACAAATACAATTGGTGGCGATGACAACAGAGCATGCCGCCCAAAATGTGGGATGGGATCTTCTTGCGACTCCCTTTACTGAGACTCAAATTTTACAAAAGGCCCATCAATTGATTAGTCGTTGGGAAATTCAGCGTAGAGACTCCGAACCGAAGCGGAGGGCAAAATGAAGGCATCCGTTCTCGTCTTAAATCGCAACGCGAGCGAAAACGAATGGCTTCGCCTAATCGTAAAAGAATGGGAAGAGATCGATTTTAACTTCTACACGGATATCAGTGCCGCGCGCCACTGGGTGATTCATTCGAAGACGCCGATTACGGCGGTAATCTTGGGCGCGAACGATTTATCTGAGTGGCGCGATCTTAGGGCTCTGCCAATGGTGCGCTCGGCGCTTTATTACGGAATCGGCCTTTCCCCGTTCACTAAGTCTTTGGATTTGAGCGTACTGTCTGAACAGATTGTCGTGCAACCCTTTTCCCCGGTGCAATTTGAGGAAAAGATAGCATTGCTTTTGAGATCCCGCCCCGGTCGCCCCGGGGCGGCACTCTTCGTGGATGAGACGGGAGAGGCAAGGGATGCTATTTGCCAGTCGCTGGGATCGATGAATTTTCTCACGGTCTATCAATGCGAAGACACTCCTTCCGCTATCGATCTATTGAAAGTTCGCAAAGCGCCGATTTCTCTCATTGTCACCTCCTGCGAAAAGCCGTTTCGGCCGTTTGATAACTTGAAGCGTGAAATCTCGTCCGATCCGAAACTCAGCAATATTCCCCTACTGCTCCTCACCCCACGATCAAGCATCGAGGATTGGCTTTTAAACGAGGAAATGCGAAGGACGTTCGAGGCGGGCTGGCTATTTCGCCCCAATCAAGAGACGGTGAATGTTTTCAGGGAAAGGCTGTTTACGGAAATACTTCGTCATCGTCAGGTAGAGTCGTTCCTCATGGAAGCGGAAATCTTCCGAGCCCGTGGATCGTTCGAATACGGGATCGGCATCTTAAGACACGCGATAGGCCTGTTCCCGAATTGTTATGCTCTTTACGAACGCTTGGCGCAAATTCAGCTTTCCAGTCCCGGCGACCCTGATTCTTTCGAAAAAGCTGCGCAGACATTGGAAACAGGACTGCGCGTGAAGCCCGACGAAAAGGAAGGGGTTCTTCTCGCCGCAGGGATTTGGGGAAGGAGGGGCCGGTGGAAGGAGTCCGCCCGCGTTCTGCAAAAATATTTGCAACGGGCCTCGCTCGATGATTCCGTTCGCACTTTGCTTGCGCAAGTCTACTTAAAGACCGGGGACAGAATTGCCGCTCTCGTGGAGTTAAGGCGAGTTCTCGCCATTCACCGCTCTAACCACGAGGCCACTCAGTTGAAAAATCAGATCGAAACCGCCAGCGCTCCTGCGAACCTATTCACGCCTAGCCGCGTTACTGTTGGGTAGCGCGACGCATTTCAATTGTTAAGCAAAACACACAATCCTGCCGAAAAGTAATCTGGAGTCCCTCGTTTCTTAAAAAATAAGGAAACGTGCGGAGAGATCCACGGAGAGTCGTTTGAAATTGAATCTGAAATTGGGTGCTATCCCCACGCGCTGGAAAATAGGTCTTCCTATGTTCGCGCTCGTGCTTGTGCTGGTAGTGGGCTTGCGCAAGGGGCCTCCGAAAGCGGAAGAGCTCCTGACGGCCTCCGTGCGTTTATCGAAGACCATTCTTCCGAGCGGGACGGCTCGCGATTGGAACGCTGAATTGGGAGTGCGTTTAGCGAAAGGAAAACATTTCGGAGCGGCTAGAAAAGTATTCGAGGAAATTCTTCTTATCGAGCCGACGAACGTGTCTTTGCTCAACAACATCGCTTTCGTTTCTGGGGAGCAGGGGGACTTCGCAAGAGCCTCGGAGTATTTGCAGACTGCGATTCAAATCTCCGAAAATTGTGCTGAGTGTTTCAATAACAT
>JAHFAF010000231.1 GCA_023250715.1 Pseudobdellovibrionaceae bacterium
CTGTGGCAGTGATCACGATACTCGATCGCCTGATGCTTCGTTGTGACTCGGATGAAAATGGCCTTCTAGATTGGAGAGAGCTCGATTGTGCCTCTCCTTTGCTCCTCGAAGGTGGACTTCAAACCGTTTCGAGTAGCCTCATCGACATCGATCCTGGCCCCCATGACGCCGCCCGCGTGCTCCTCTCTTTCTTACAATCTCCCGGTATTCCTTTCACCCTGGGAAAACTTCTCATCGCAAACGGAGCTGTGCGAACCCTACAGCTCGACAAAGACTTCCAGTCCCTCATGAAATGGATTGATACGGACATGAAGATTACCTGGGACGACTTGGCCAAGTTCGTCGCGGGGCGGGAATATCCTATCAAGGCCCATCGCCTTTGGCTCAAGGAAGCAATTCGGCGTTACGAGACATGTGATTTGGACAAGAACGGGCTTCTCCAAGGAGACAAAGAGATCTCCTGCTTCACGGAAATTTCAGTGAATAAGATTTTGAAGACATTGGCCGACGTGGGCGGCGCCCAGGCCCAGTCCGTTCTCATCGAAGATTCTCCCACCATTCGTGTGGGTTTGTGTTTGGCGACACAGCCCCAAAAGCAGGTAGATTCCTTACTTTATTCACTCGACGTTCATTCAAGCCCCGGAAGAATTCTAAATTTACTGGAAGAAATCGTCAGAAGGAGTGTTCCTCTATGGGAACTGCCGGACTAACATTTATTTTCACAGCGCTTACGTTCAATTTCTGGGGCCTGCCCGAGGTGGGCTTCCAAGTATTGAGCCCCCTTCGCGTGGAAAGACGAGAGGCTCTTTGCGAACAATTGAAAAAAGCAGCGTGGGACATAGTATTCCTCCAAGAAGTTTGGCTGGCGAAAGACCGCGAGGCCTTGAAAAAGTGCGGGTATCCCCATTCCATTGATAAGGACAGCGCGAGACTGCCGCTCGATTCCGGCCTTTTGACTTTAAGCCGCTGGCCCCTCGAACAGGCTCAGCGCCTCACCTACAGCCAGCCCACGAATGATCTTCTTTCATTAGACGGAGAAGGCATTGCGCGAAAATCCGCTATCATTGCAAGAGTCCTCCCGCCCAACGGACCTGCTTTCTGGGCCGCTGAGACGCACCTCATTTCTGTATACGATGAGAAAAACGACACTTACTTATTGCGGCGCCGCCAACAATTACAAGCCTTCGTGTTTTGGGCAAAACAGCGAGCGGGGAAAGAAGCGTTGGTGATAGGGGGCGATTTCAATATCGCCCTCCACCAGCCGCTTTGGAAAGAAATGAAGGAAATGCTGAATAACTTCTCCACCGCCCCCGAAAACGAAGACTCCTGCACGATTTGCCCGCCCAACCCTTTGCACGAGGTGAATGAGGGAAAGCCGGACCACCTATTCATCTCCACCCCGGGAGTTGCGGAGAAGGGGGCTGTGGTTTTAGACAAGCCCTTCGAAGTCGATAAAGAAGACGTCCCACTCTCCGACCACTACGGCTGGGAAACACGCTTTACGCTTCCTTAACGCGGTTGTATCGTTACTCTTCATACACAATACCGCAGTCGCCACCAGACGCTCGTCCTATCTCCATCTGCTTTACCGGGTCATGGACCAGGCAATTGATTGTGGGGAACCCAGGGACTGGCTCTGGCGATGCAATGCTGGGGATTAATCTGTTATGAAATTCTTCCGCGGACTCCGTGGCTGCAGCTTGCCGCGCATCCAATGCGTTTTTCAGGAGCTTTTGTGCATCGTTAAGTGGATCCGTTAAATTGCCTCCCGGAACAGGAGGACGATTCGCCAGCTCCTCATATTCTTCGACGAGTTGTTTCATCCGGCACGCGTGAATGCCTTCGTGCCAGATAGTATCGTTCAATGCTCTTTGCACGATGGCGTAGCCAGGATGATCTGGGGGCAGGGGGTTGTTAAAAACGTGAAATGTAATCTTGAGCGATGTTACTCCTTCGTCGATATCGGGCGTCGCGGGGTCATTTATCGGTCCGATGGGGTAAATTTTCTCAGCCGGAAGCAAGCCGGTTTCTCCTGGAAACCGAATGGAACCGCCACTGAAAAACCATTGCAAAGGATTGCTTCCCGTCACTTTACTTAAGACACTGAACTCTTTGAACTTCAATTGCGCAGGATAGACTGTACAGGCGAAAGCGTCTTTACAGGGGCCCGGGCCATTCTTTGGCGGATCTACTATTTTACATGCCGATTTTACCTTTTCCTCAAGCGTCCCCTCGGTCCTTTCATGGCGCTCAATCTTTGCAGTTACGTCGAGCCTATAAAGCGAAGGCCTTGGGCCATCGCCACCTGGCGTGCAAAAATGGTTTGGTGTAGCCGTCGGTAAAGGACCACCAAATGTCCCCCCGGGCGCTCGCGCTGCGCCAGGATTTACTCCACCGATGTTAGGGCTCAAACACAAAAATTCGGGATCCAGAACGACGGAGGAGAATGCGCCATCAGCACCAGGATAATCAACTGCTCCGGCACAATTCGCAAACAGAGGATTTGCGCCAAAAATCAGAGCTAGCACCAGCAAATATTCATTTCGACTTTTCATCTTTCCCTTTCTAATTTGATAGAGGGAAACAGTGCAAGGGGCAGGCCACTACTAGTGATTGAAATCATTGAGTATATTTCCGACACATTCCGGAGAGATCACAAAACTTAACCAAACTTCCGTTAGCAATTAAGCCATTCAGGTGGGTAAGCCAGCCAATTCCATAATTTTTAGTGCGTTCGTGGTGGGGCAAGGGCCCTTTTCTAGCTGGTAGGAGAAATGCATTTCACCGGCTGAGATGGATTCCTTGAAATGGAAGTTCTGGATGCCTTTTTCGCTGCTGGCAATTTCCGCAAGCTCCAGATCGTGTGTGGCGACTAAACCCCCGGCGTGGGCCAATAGAATCCTCTTCAAGTAGGCGCGGCTTCCTACTAACCGCTCGCGGTTATTCGTTCCACGAAAAATTTCGTCGATTAAATAAAGGACAGGTGCCCCTTCGCGGCTTGCCTCCTCCAGAATTTCCTTTAAGACTTTCACTTCGGCGTAGAACGAAGAGACATGATCCTCTAGAGAGTCCGCCACCCTGAGCAAGGTAAAAACTCGACACGGAGAAAACTCAAAACGCTCCGCAAAAACGGGGGCCCCGGCCTGAGCAAGTAAGAGATTAACTCCCAAAGTGCGCAGATAGGTGCTCTTCCCCGACATGTTCGAACCCGTGATAAGACGGCACCACGTGGTATCGTTGAGTTCCGCCTCATTCCCCACTGATTCCTGCTCCGATATAAGAGGGTGCTTCAAGTTGAATGCACGTACTAATGGCGTTTTCCTCTCAGCTGACAAAACTTGCGGATACATTGCAGAGGGAAAGGCGTCGGCGAATTCCGCGAGCGAGAGTAAGGCCTCGATGTGCGCAAAGGCTTGAATCCACAGTACGACATCTTTCCTCAAGCGATCTCGTAATTTTTCGAGCCTAAGCCCGACAACAAAATCCCAGGGAAAAACCATGTGAATGAGAACATAGAGGAATGGATGGGAACGAATACTCAAAAGGCTCACGCAGAGACTGAGCTCTTTCATCCTTTGAGAAGGCCGCTCCTCCCCCTGAAACAAGGAAAAGAGATCTTTAAGCGGGTTCTCGGGGGACAAACGAAAGGATTCGACCCTTCTTAAAATCGATCGAAAGCGCTGCAAAGTATTCTCGACGGTAACTGCCCGTCCGAAGGGATTGAAAAATTTCGGATAGGTGAAACTAAAGACGATAAAAGAGAGAAACCAGGGCACGACATAAATAGGGGGAAATGGAGTCGCCACGTAAAGGACTGCCATTAAAGCCGCAAGTGCCTGAAGGCCGCCTAAGAGCATCACCCACTTTCTGGCATCCTCCGTATGAAAGGGGGGCGCTAAGAACTGCTCGACCTCCTGAAGATCCAGTAAAGCCCCCGCTCCCAACTGAGACTCTCTCAAAAGGCGGCGCCGCAATACCTTCAGCTTTGCCAATGCCTTCACTCTTAACTGACGCAGGGGGATCTCCTGGGACGACGAAAAGAGAGAAACTAGAGCGTGATACCCGGAAACGGAAATCCCACTTTGAATGAGGCGCAAAAGCGAGCGATCTCCCACGAGATCAAGATCCGAATAATAACGAGGAAGTTTTTCCCGCAATGGTAACGCAGGCAACTTTTCCCAATTGCGGTTAGAGCGGGCTTCCGATCGTTTCCAAAGCTCGAGCTCGATCGAGTGTCGACGCAAAGCACCCGCAATTTTCGAGTGCCAAAGAACCAAGAGAAGAAAAGCCGCTACGAGGAAGGTCGCCACCGAAGGGGCCGCTACACTCTTTGCAGCGACCAAAACGGTGACTAACGCGAGCCCTCCCAAGAAACACCCCACCCTGGCGGCGGTGAGCTGTTCTTCCCGCTTATGGAGGAATGCATGCCGCTTCTCCAGCCACGCGATTATCTTTTTCTTTCGAGTCTCTATAATGGTGTAAAATCTAAATGATTTCCCAAGCATAGTCGATGAGAACTCTTCTTCGCCGCATCCTTGCTTTTCTACGCCTTGCTCCCGGTCGAGAGCAGCTCTCCTATTTGCTGGAAAACGCGAACCCCAAGGCCTCGCTCGAAGATCGAGTCCTTTGGCTCGAGCAACTCATTTACTGGATTCGATCCTCAGCCGTATCGGCCAATACGTTTGATGAGGAAACGGGTCAGCTTCACGCAGTTCGCCTTCGATTCATCTTCCATTTGCTAGATAGAAACGAGACCTGGAAGGCAAAAGTTGCCGCGACATTGCGATCTCTCATTCTGGAAACGGACACGGTCGATTTATTCTGCCAGGCCGGTCTTGCACGGGAGAGAGGTTTTATTTTTGAGGCCCTGGACCGCACGCTTCAACGCCTCCTCCCTTCCCCCCCCCGATTTCAAAACGCGGCCGAGCTTTTTCATCGCGTATTTACCAGCAAATCCGACGCCATTTGGATGAAAAACCTGCCGCCTGAGATCACTCTCAAGATTGTGGAGCTCGTTCGCTTAGAAGTGGATGACCCAACCCTCACCTTCTCTCACACTCAGCGAGCAATGGTCGAAGCCCTGACTATTTTAGGGAGTCAGGTTGCGGCCGTGGGCACAAGCCTCGAAATCAGAAGACGTCTGCCGAATTTTGGGGCTGCCGATAGTCCGTTCATTTTGCTAAATGAAAAAATTCTGGCTGCGGTGGGATCCTTTCGGGAAAAGGAAAGACTCTCTCCCACTGCCGTCGCCGATTTGAAAAGTGCTCTTCCCGCCGTGAAGGCTTCCAAAGGGGCCGTTGCAGATGTGTTCGATCATCTGGAGAAGTCCGGAGTCAGTGTCAGCCTCGTTTACCTTTTGGAAAGGCAGCTGAGTGCTCTTACCCGGATTGACTCGCTTATCCACTTCATCACGAGCCGCTCCCCCAGAGAGACCCACCGCCTCGTGACCGAGTTTCTTTCCACCGTCATCACCGAGCAGGTCGATAGACAAAGTTTACGAGGACTCTTCAGTTCAAGTCTTCATCTTCTCTCCAGAAAAGTGTCTGAGCGTGCGGGGGCCTCGGGAGAGCATTACATTACCCACACACGAGAAGAATATTTCGGCATGTTCCGTTCGGCCGCAGGGGGCGGATTGGTCACGGTAGGAACAGCGCTTGGAAAATTCATGGTCACGGCGATGAAGGCGCCGCTCTTTTTCGATGCATTATTTACATCCATTGTTTACGCAGGAAGCTTCGTCCTCATGCAAGCTTTTGGATTTGCTCTGGCGACGAAGCAACCCTCCATGACTGCCGCCGCCATCGCGGGAAAACTCGAGGGAGTAGACAAAGAGGGGGGCATCCGGGACTTCGTCACCGAAGTGGCCTGCCTCACTCGCTCCCAGCTTGCAGCCGCCATCGGCAATATCGGAATCGCCGTACCGGGAGCGCTTATTTTTGATTTTCTCTACTATCAAGCCTTTCACCAACATGTTCTCTCCCTGGATTACGCGGAACACACCTGGACGGCACACCATCCTTTCTTGAGTCTCTCCGCTTGGTATGGAGCTCTCACCGGCGCTCTACTTTTTTCCTCGAGTCTCGTCGCCGGCTGGCTAGAGAACTTTGTGGTGCTTCATGAGATCCCTCAGGCAATTGCCCAAAATCGAAGGCTTCGCAAAGTTTTTGGAGAAAAAATTCCAAGGAAACTCGCCGACGGATTCTTGCGCCAGATTGCGGGCTTTGGAGGAAATGTCAGCATCGGTTTTTTCTTGGGCTCCACCCACGTCGCCGGAAAATTCTTTGGGGCGCCTTTGGAAGTCCGCCATCTCACCCTCTCCGCAACCACACTTGCCTTTGTCGTCTCTGCGATGGCCGAGAAGGGTGTAACAGCGGGCCTTATTCTATGGCCCGCGGCGGGAGTCGCAGTCATCGGCCTCATGAATTTTGCAGTGAGCTTCGGATTTGCCCTTCTAGTCGCGATACGAGCTCGCGATGTCGACGTGGAAACCCTCTTCCGCATCGGCCAAGAAATTGGCCGGCGCTTTAGAAATTATCCCCTTGAGTTCTTCTACGCTGAGCGTTAATTCCTTTTCATGGCGCTTAAAGATGAATTCAAGAAAACCTCAGAAGAGGTTAAGAAGCTGAAAACCCGCCCTGGGAACGACACCCTTCTAGCCCTTTACTCCCTCTACAAGCAGGCAACCGAGGGGGATGCCACCGGAAAACGCCCCGGCCTATTGGATCCAAAAGGCCGCGCGAAATTTGACGCATGGACGACTAGAAAGGGGGCCTCTCCCGAAACCGCCATGAAGGAATACATTGCGCTTGTAAAAAGTCTGCTCTAGTTTTCTCGCTCCCCATGTTGATTAGCGTAACAAGATTCGCGAAAGTTTTTGCAAACGGCTCGCACCATTTGGGCAAACTCCAGAGGGCAGGCCGTGGCAAAACTGAAATCCCTCATGAGGCTCTACAACATCATCTAACGACTTGGGGGAACGAAGCACTCGACATTCTTCGAGTGAAACGCGAAATCATCGGACGCGCAAGCGAGGAGCCCGTTCTTTTTTTGGGAAATCACATCAGCTATCTCGATATCCCCCTTCTCATGTCCCAGATGCCCATCATGTTCGTCGCAAAAAAAGAGCTCGCGGCTTGGCCTGTATTCGGC
>JAHFAF010000232.1 GCA_023250715.1 Pseudobdellovibrionaceae bacterium
TGTTTAGCTTTTCCGGCGTTATTCTTTGGCAGGTTTTTTGGGGTGGGGTCCATGGAGTGCACACTATTTTCCATCCAATGCGAAAGCGCATTCGCGTGCTGCAGCTCGATGCGACCATTCCGGTTTTCGGTGCGGCTTTTGGGACGATCCTCAGCACGTGGGTGTCGTTCATGATCCTTCCGATCATGATGTGGCGGCTGCATTACCATCCTTCGATTACCGTCCTGCTCTTTCCGATTCCGGTTTTGGTAGCATTCCTTGCTGGGTGTTGCGTTGGTTTGCCTCTTCTCATGTTGAATTCCATTTACCAGGACGTTCGCCATTCAATGGGTTTCATTCATCAGTTTCTCTTTTGGACGCTTCCTGTCGTTCACGTGGCGCCTGCTGCCGGAAAATTGTATTACGTCATGAAGCTCAACCCCCTTTCCCATTGTTTTGATTTCTGGCGGGGGCTGTTTTCGGGAAATATTGCGGAGTACGTAGTTCCGTTTTCCATTTCTGCGGGAATCATTCTTGTCTTATTTCTCATCGTGCTTCGGTTCTACCGTAATTTTATTTGGGAGGCGGTGAACTATGTCCTCTGAGCCTCTCATCTCACTTCAGAAATGTTCGAAGGTCTTTTTTAAGGACTACAAGGCTGCTCGAATTTACACCGCTCTTAGGGTCTTCCTGGCCTGGAAAAAGGTTCCGAATTTCTTGGCTCCACAGGCGGTTTGGGCGTTAAATAATTTGAACTTCAGCGTGCGCCCTGGGGAAAAGATCATGTTGGTTGGCCGGCCAAAGTGCGGGAAATCGACGTTGGGGTTCATTCTAGCTGGCACAATGCGCCCTTCGATGGGCAAGGTCCATGTTCATTCCTATGCGGGTTATTTTGGCCGGAGGATGTCGCTCCCTGCCCCGCTCATTACGTTGAAGCACTTTGTGGAAATCACCGGTTATCTTGCGGGCAATCGGCTTGAGGGCCCCGAAAACTCTGCCGAGAATATTTTGGAAACTTTGGGTTTGTCCCACCGAAAAAATATTTTCGTCAGAGACCTTTTTCCAAGCGAAACAGAAAAGGTGATTCTGGAGGTGATTTCTCGAGGCTCCAATCCCTTCGTCGTCCTGGATGAGCCATCGGAAGATGTTTTGAACCCCTTTCTCAAGAGGAAAGACTTCGAGACGATGACGATGGTGTTGATCTCTTCCCGGCCCCGCCTGGTGTTAGAGAGATATTCCAAGTTGGTATTGATGTCGGCCGGGACGATCGTTTACGAGGGAGGCTGGGAGCAGGGGCTTCAGGTGTTAGAGGACCTTCCGGAGGAGGCGGATGAGGGGCTCGCTGGCTCCGCGGATAATGAAATGGACTCGGAAGAATCGGATTCGGGTGATGACATGGAGGATGACGGAGGCGAAGACGCCGACGGAAAGAGAATTTTCGCCGATTATCGACGTGGTCGAGAGCAGATCAACACCTATTTGGAGAGAACCAAGGGGTACCGAAAAGGGGCCAATGGAGTCCAAGTGGTATCGATGGCTACAGTGCCTCACCCGACTCCTGAGGAACTCGCCGATCGGCTCACTTTTTCCCCTGGCTCCGAGCAGTGTCTCTACGTGCGCCTTCAGGTACAAGATGAAACGCTATTGGGTAAGCCTTTGAACAAGCTAGTTTGCCGGATTACGAATTCCATCGGGCTTCCTGTGTTGACCCTTTCCCCCTCAGTTTTCAAATGGGCTCCGCTCCTGAACGAAACGGAGTTTACTCTCGTCTACCGATTCAAAAAACTTGGTCTTACCCCGGGAGAATATGGCATTCGCTTCTCGGTGAGTGTGGCTGGAGAAATTCACGATAAAATTGAGGCTGAACGATCGATGACGGTCACGAGCGGAGACTTCTTCGGCTATGGCCTATTTCCGAAAAATGATATCGGTGAGGCCTGTATGGACTTCGATGTCCGAATAATCGGAAAGAATGATGAGGTCTTGGGCGGCGCGGGGTACCCGTGAAAGCCCTCGTCTGTATCAATCGAAGCTACCGGCGACATTTTGTTACCGTGATTCAAGAGCTCACAGAGCGTGGCTATGAGCTTCTGTTTATCGACGAAACGGATGGCTGTGAAGACAAGGTCAGTGTGCTCAAGAATGGCCATCGGGAGCTCCAGTTGAACTTGAACCACCGTGGAGCTTGGCTTCGTACGATGGAGAAAATTCGCCATACACGTTGCCAGATATTCTTTCTGCAGCCCTTCTTTGAACGCCATCCCTATTTGAGGACTCGCTTCGAAAGCTTTACCGATCCCTTCGTACACCGCCTGCTCTCCTCGAAGCTTCCCTTTCTTTTAAAGGGATTGGATCGGATCTTTCGCGGTTTGGAAAATGCCCTGCCGTTGCCGGAGAGAATCCTAAACGAGATGCGGGCATTTCAGCCGGATTTGGTGATAGTCACTCCTTTGATTTTCATGGGCCAGGTCCACCAGTACGATTATTTAAAATGCGCCCGTGCTCTGGGGATTCCGAGTGTCTTTCCCGTCTTTAGCTGGGATAACTTGACGACGAAAGGGGCGCTCCTGGACATCCCCGATTTCACCATCGTCTGGAACGAGACTCAGGTGGCGGAGTTGGAGAAACTGCATCGAGTTCCTCGAGAGAAGATCTTAGTTTCCGGGGCGTATCGCTTCGATGAATTTCTGTCGTTACGGCCGTCGGTGGATCGGTCTCCATACTTGAGGAATCTGGGTCTCGATTCCGCTCAAAAGACGTTGTTGTATATTGGGTCTTCTGAACTTTGCGCTCCCGATGAAGGCAAGTTCTGTGGCGATTGGATTCGTGAAGTGCGCAAGAAGAGTTCGGCCAATATTGTGGTGAGGCCTCACCCGCGGAACACCGCGAGTTACGAAAACAATGACGATCTCCGGAGGGAGGGTGTTGCGCTTTCCCTCGGAACGAGCCTGAAGGAGAGTCAGAGTCTGTACGACGCTCTAACCTACAGCGATGCGGTCATTGGCATCAATACATCCGCAATGCTCGAAGCGGCCGTTTTGGGGAAGTCGGTGTTTACTGTCTCGACCCCGCTTACGAAGGAATGGCAACAGAGGACTCTTCACTTTGAATACTTGCAAAATCTTCTTCACCACGCTGACTCTTTCGAAGAGCATCTTCGCCAGTTGGAAGGGACGAAGGGGGGGGCCGATCCGAGGTCTGTTCGCTTCGCGCAGAGTTTTTTGGGGCTCGGAGGAGGAGAATCACCCACGGTTCGATTTGCCGAAGCGCTCGAGCGTGCAGTTCGAGCGGGTTCCGCCCCAGCGCCGCGGAAGGCCGCGGGAAGGATCCCCCACAAGTTCCTAGAAGCCTATGCTAAGATTAGTAAGTAAATTCAATAATTTACTGTTAAATTTCTCTTGGCGCAATGGGGCCAATTTCGTTGAAATATGGGCTCCAATATCGTAAATAGAAGGGTTCGAGAAACCTCCACAAGGAATGGATTTTGTTCTCTTTCCTGCGGCGATATTTTGAAAAAGTATTCGGGTCGGCGCCTTCCCCTGTTGTTCCGTCCGCTCCGGTAAGTGAGGAAGCACTTCCCCAGTGGCTGTCCAAACATTCCCGTACCGATTGGAGCGGGCTTCACCGTAAGCTGATGAGGGAAGGGAAGCGACTTGCGGAGAGTCGCGGACCCATTTTGGTGGGGCCTTGGTTATCGGAGGTCGGGTACGAGGTGCTCTATTGGGTTCCCTTCCTAGCGTGGTTTCTTAAGGAGTTTCAGATTCCCTCTTCGAGGCTATGGTGCTTTTCTCGCGGCGGCTCCGCTCTTTGGTATCGTAACTTTTCCGAGAACTACCTGGATATTTTTGAGCTCATGACGCCGGAAGAATATCGTCAGGCAAATGAGGCCCGGTGGGCAGAAAGGAAGGGGGCACAAAAACAAAAGGGTGTTAGCCTGTTCGATCGCGCTCTCATGGAAAAGGCGCAAAGGCATTTGGATTGGGAACAGTTCGAGTTGCTGCACCCCTCGGTTATGTACACTTCCCTCCGCCACTTTTGGAAGGGGTCGATGGGCAGTAACTGGCTGGAGACTCACACCCGTTTCGCCCCCTTATCTACCACCACTCTTTCGCAGACTCGAGAGACGCTCGGCCTACCGGAGAGTTATCTCGCGGTGAAGATCTATTTCAATGCAAGCTTCCCACGGACTTCTGAAAATGAGCGATTTTGTCGGCTATTGCTAAAGAGACTGAGCCAAAAGCTTCCCGTAGTCCTCCTTGATACTGGCCTGAAAGTGGACGATCACGAGGAACTCTCAGGGGGACGAGATGGGATTATTTCTCTCCGGGAAAAATGGCATCCGGTAAAAAACCTCGAGCAGCAAACGGCGGTGGTCGCGGGTGCAGAGAGTTTTTATGGAACCTATGGTGGCTTTTCTTATTTGGGGCCGTTTCTTAATGTTCCGTCCATTTCCTTCTACTCGAATCCTGAGCATTTCTTTCATGGGCACTTGCATGCCGCACAATTGGCGGTTCGCAGTCTAAGGGGAGTGCTTCCGCGAGCGGATTTTTCTGCGCTTCAGGTGAAGACGCTCGAAGCTCTGCTGGAAGAGTCCCAGTCTCGTCCTTCCTTGGCTACTTCCAAGGTGCTGGAGGTGACATGCTGAGAAGGGCGCGGGGAAAAGCGACTGAATGGATCCTCCGGGCTGCGCTGCGAGAGCTTCCCCGCGTTCCCGATTCGGAACGGGTTGGGCTAGCTCATCATTTTCTGGAAGAGTTGGGCGGGAAACGATTGGCCGACTTGCTCTCACAGGTGGTTCAAGAATTGCCGCCTAAGATGCAGCACTTTATTGGAGAGGCGATCTGGAAGAGCTTACTGGCCGGCCCGGAGCCTATTTATGCTAAGCGGCTCGCCAAGCTCATGGCGAGTACCGTTGAAACCTCGAAGTTAGCACGCGCCCTCTGTTTTGAGCTCTATGCGAAAATGTCTGCTGGGTTTCTAGTTTCCTCCTTGCAACAAGGATGGAAGCGGCTTTCGCAAGAGGAACAGATCCAGCTTCGTGCGGAATTGCGAAACACAGTTACTTTGGATTATCCCGGCGCCGAGATTCAGATCTATTGCGATTCCCCCATTGAGTACCAGACGCGATCTCATTCCGCTTCAAAGGAACCGGAGCTTGTCGACTGGATCGAAAATACCTTCCTGCCAGGGGATGTGTTCTACGATATCGGCGCGAATGTGGGGGCCTACTCTCTCATCGCCGCCGCAAAACACAGAAATCGGATTCATGTTGTCGCGTTTGAGCCAAGTTACCCGTCTTTCAGCCAGTTGGCGGCGAATATCCTCCTGAACCATTTCGAAGGGATAATTACTCCCTTGCCTCTCGCACTGGGAGAATCGACTGGGTTAAGCCGTATGGTTCTTTCGAACCTCGTCCCAGGGCGGGCCTTCAATTACCTTCAGAATTTAGTCGGGGAGGGTTTTCCCACCGAAAAAATCCGACCCGAGGATACGCGAGAGCAGGCAGTCCTTTTGCAAACGCTGGAGAATGCGGTAACGGCTTACCGGCTGCCTTTCCCCACCCACGCCAAAATCGATGTCGATGGATTCGAGCTTCCTTTGTTGCGGGGGGCTCAGAGTATTTTTAAAGATCCCCGCTTTCGTGAAATCCATCTTGAGTCGGATCGATCCGACTCAGATGTTTTGGAGTTCCTGAAGTCTCTGGGGTTTAGTGTGGTTCGAGAGAGTCCCCGAGGTGGCACAACAGTGAATTTACGGTTAGTGAAAAAAGAAAGCTCGGGAGGGGCTGGAAAGGATGAGGGTAATGCGCTCCATCTCTGAAGAAATAACCAGAGAGTGGAAGAAGGAGTACCGATGCTTTGTCCGGCACGCGAAGTGGTTTCCGGATAAAGAAACTGTCCAAGCGGCTTCTTCCGTGGTGATCCATTTTGTTCCGCTAAGGTGTGTGCTTCCTGAAAAGAGTCACTTGGGTAGCAGTAAAGATATCTCGGGTCGTTGGGAGTATTTCGAGCAGCGAAAAGTGAGGGCGGTAACGTTTCCTGGAGTGATTAATGAAGGCCGTCCCTTGGCGCGAAAATTCATCCGATACTCCGCTGCCCGCTTTTTACGGGAGCACGGACTTATCGAAAAAGAGGTGACTGCGATCATCGATGCACCCGGATCCTTTCCAAAGTTGGCCCTCATTCTCAAGCGGCTTTGTCCGAAAATCCGCATCGTTTACCGTGCACACAATGCGGAGTTCCCTCATCGCTGGGAACGCCTGCGTGTGACGGGTGGGAGCCGGGAGAAGAAGCGCCTTTGGAAAATCGTATTACAACAGATTCTCTCTGACGCACGGATGCTTCGTCGATCGGATGTCGTTCTTTCTATCTCGGACGCGGATCGTGAGCTTTACTGGAAGCGATTATCCCGTTGGGTCCGTGGGAGCTCGCAGATCCTGACATTGCCCTATTTCCTGAGTGCGCCTTACGTTCCCTGTCTTGAGAAGAGTGAGCGCCAGAAGCTGGCGGTCTGTATCTCCTCGGGGCAGTCGAAGGAGAGCATCATCGATGAGTCGGTTGTCATTTTCAAAGAGGCAGTGCTGAGGTACCGGCGTGCTTTCCCCGATTCCAATTGGAAGTTTTGTATTACGGGTGGGGTGGCGGATGTCGACGCCTCCACTGGTATCGAGGTGACGGGGTTTGTGAACAGCCCCCTCGATGTGTTGGTGAAGTCTAGAGTTGCCTGTGTCTTTACGAACCACGGGTGGGGATTCAAAACGAAAATTCTCGACGCGATTTTGGCAGAGACAATGGTTCTCGTTTCCCAGACAGTGTACCGCCGGTTGCCAATTGAGGTGAGGCCCTATTGCCTTGCGGTGGATCCGCTACAGCCTCAAGCGCTTCATGAGGCCTTGGAAATTGCAGAAGTCAAACAAGCCGAGTTGGAAACGCCTACCGTAAACGAAACGTTTCGCGATCGAAGCTTTGCTGTATTGGATGGGTACTTTTCATGAAAAAACCCGTCCTCTTGAAAAAAATTCTAAACAAGATCTTGGGTGAGTCGCCTGCTCACCTCAATCAGACAGCCGAAGCCTCAAGGAAGAGCTGGTCGATCATCGAACAGTACCGGGCTTTGCAAGCAAAGCGGCTTTTGGGAGAAACACAGCCGAGTGGTGAGGCACC
>JAHFAF010000021.1 GCA_023250715.1 Pseudobdellovibrionaceae bacterium
GCCGCAACCAACCCCGCGATGTGAGCCATATCGACGAACATTACGGCTCCGACCTCTTTCGCAATTTGGCCGAATGCTTCGAAATCAATGATGCGGGGGTAAGCGCTCGCTCCGGCAATAATCATTTTCGGCCGGTGCTCTTTCGCAAGTTGCCTCACCTGATCGTAATCAATGCGATGATCCGATTCGCGTACGCCGTAAGGAACGATCTTAAATAGCAAACCAGAAAAATTCATCGGGTGACCATGCGTGAGGTGCCCTCCATGAGTAAGGTTCATCCCGAGAACCGTGTCTCCGGGAGTGAGTGCAGCCAGATACACCGCCATATTGGCTTGTGAGCCCGAATGCGGTTGCACATTCGCATGCTCGGCCCCGAAGAGCTGTTTCGCCCGGTCTATTGCCAATTGTTCGACCTTATCTACAAACTCACAACCACCGTAATAACGTTTCCCCGGGTACCCTTCGGCGTACTTATTCGTAAGAACCGTTCCTTGCGCTTCCAACACCGCTCTGGAAACTGTGTTCTCGCTGGGAATAAGTTCGAGACCCGTTTGCTCACGATGAAGCTCTCCGCGAATGAATTCTGCGACTTCGGGATCAAAAGCGGAAAGGGTTTTCATTTTTTTGCCTCGAGTTGGGAGATTCGATCGATGCGCTTTTGGTGACGGCCACCCTCAAATTCAGATTTCAGCCAGACCCGTGTTATTTCGTTGGCCACTTCTTGGCCCGTAAGTCGAGCCCCGATGCAGATGATATTCGAGCCATTGTGCTGCCGGCTCAGTCTCGCGGAAGTCGCATCCCACGCACTGGCGGCTCGAACGCCTTTAATCTTATTGGCTGCGATACACATTCCGATTCCACTTCCACAGATTAAAATTCCACGCGCGCTCTTTGAGGCTACTTCCCGCGCCACCTTCTCCGCGAAATCAGGATAGTCGACGGATTCGTCGGAATGGGTTCCCAAGTCTTCGAATTGAAAGTTTGGAAATTCTTTTTTGAGAATAGGAAGGAGCGCCTGTTTCAAGGCGAATCCGGCATGGTCGGCGCCAACAAAAACTTGGGTTCCCATAAGGACTTCCTATTCAAACTTTTTAAAGATCACGCTGGCGTTTGTACCGCCAAATCCGAACGAGTTCGAAAGCGCATATTTGATTTTGCGCGGTTGAGGCTCATTCGGAACATAATTCAAATCGCATTCAGGGCTTGGATTTTCCAAGTTGATGGTCGGAGGGGCAACTTGCGCTTGAAGTGCCTGCACACAATACATGGCCTCTAACGCCCCTGCGGCTCCGAGTAGGTGGCCCGTCATGGACTTCGTCGAGCTCACCGCTAAATTCTTTGCCGAAGCACCGAAAACTTTCTTTACCGCCATCGTCTCTTGAATGTCTCCGATGGGGGTCGAGGTACCGTGCGCGTTGATGTAATCAATATCTTCGGGATTGATCTTCGCGTCCTTCAACGCAAGCTTCATGCACCGAGCTCCACCCTCACCCTCCGGCGACGGCGCAGTGATGTGAAATGCATCGCTATTCAGAGCGTAACCGACGAGCTCTGCGAAAATAGTGGCGCCTCGTTTTTTGGCGTGCTCATACTCTTCCAAAATCAAAACCGCCGAGCCCTCACCCATCACGAATCCGTCACGGTCCTTGTCAAAAGGACGGGAAGCCCGCTGAGGCTCATCGTTTCTTTCAGAAAGCGCACGCAAAGCGATAAAGCCGGCCATTCCCAGCTCGCACAAAACCGCTTCCGCCCCGCCAGCAAACATGACGTCCACATCGCCCCGCTGGATGAGGCGTGCGGATTCTCCCACCGCGTGCGCGCTTGAAGAACAGGCGGTGGTGATGCACGTATTCGGCCCCTTCAGTCCATACTTGATAGAGACCTGACCTGCGGCAAGATTCCCGATCACTTGCGGAATGAAAAAGGGGCTAATGCGGCGATGGCCTCGGCTCATCACTTCAAGAGAATTGGCTTGAATTTCCCCCATGCCTCCAATGCCCACTCCGATGCAGGTGCCGAAACGTTCACGATCTTCGTGAGCCAAATCCAGCCCCGATTGCTTACAAGCTTCCTCCGCCGCGACCAGACTGAATTGAATAAAACGATCGATCTTTTTCAGATCTTTGGTTTGAAAATATTTTTCGGGTTGGTAGCCAGTAATTTCCCCGGCAATGCGCACAGGAAATTTGGACGTATCAAAAAGCGTGACGAGCCGAACTCCGGAGCGGGACGCCATGAGCGAATCCCAATTCTCCTTGGCCGTAAAACCAATTGGGCTGATGGCCCCGAAACCGGTCACTACCACGCGCTTCATAAAGAGAAGCTTAGTTCACCTTTGCTTTGATGTAATTGACGACGTCGTTCACGGTCTTGATCTTTTCCGCATCTTCGTCCGGAATCTCAAGATCAAACTCCTCTTCCATGGTCATCACAAGCTCCACGATATCGAGTGAGTCCGCGCCTAAATCGTCGATGAAGGAGGCTTCGGGGGTCACGCTTTCCATGTCCACGCCAAGCTGCTCAACGATGATATTCTTGACCTTTTCTTCGACTGACATTGGGTTAAATCCTCCCGCTGAAAAAGTATTGGCGGACAATAGCAGCAGCTTCGGGGGGACGCAAGTACTGTATTCTCTTATAATTAGTGGTGTTTTGCCCTTAGGTGAGTAAGCCGGTTGTGGTAAGGGGGCCGGTTGGGAAGTCTTGCCGGCGAACGCGCGTACAGAATCTGATCCCATCCCAAATCCCGAGAAAAAGACAGTGCGCGATAGAGATCCCGTCCTTTCACCCAGCTGCCCTCACTATAATGGTGGTGGGCCGCAAGTGTTAAGTCGGCCACCTCATCCAAATTCAAACTAAGCCCATGAATTCTGCCGGCACCCAACGTATGGCCATTTGCGATGTAGGGCGACTCAAGGGGATATTCCCCTCTTACAAAGGCTCCGGTCGGGTGCTCCCGCTTCCACTGCCGCAGAGTCTTTGCGCCCTTCACGACGGAAAGAAAAACTTCCGTTCCTCCCGGAAGGTAAGGTCGGATCCTCAAACGATCCGAAGCCCAGGCAAAACGAAAATCCACCCAACGATCAGGGAGCTTTCCCGAAAAGGAGACTTCCTTCGGGAGTGACTTCAATTCCGGGTTCATGAAATCGAAAGATTCTCTCGTCTGCTTAAGTGCAAGGGCTTCTTCTTGGAGCTCGTCACCACGCACACGCAGATGGACAGCGTCCCCCCCCGACGTATCTAATATCAGCCATTGCTCATCCCAGGCAGGTGCGGCATCTGCATACCAAGCACGCTGTAAATGTGAGGCAAGGCTTCGGACCTGCGCCTTGTCGCTCTTTAGCGAAAGCTCCGCAAAAAGCTCGCTCAAATCGACGTTCCAACTATTATCCATCCAATCGCCGGACTTTTGCCCCAGGAAAAGAGAGGCGAAATTCGAATCGCGTAAATGCTCGACGAACTCTTTCCAAGTTTTCCAGTAAGTCTTTAGCTTTTGAAGATCTACCGCCGTAATTGCCAGGGCCGGATAGTCCCCCTCCTCAATAGCCTGAAAGCCTCCCCTTCCATAGGTAGGAATCGCATCGAGAACGAGAAATTTTGCGAGTTCTTGAGGCGTTCGATACTTCCTGGAGAGACTGCGAGTGTAATCAAACGAGTTGAACGTCATCTCCGTCGGCGACGCCGCATAGACGCGGGCGAGATCCCTGAACTCGTACGCAATCTCCAGCACGCCGTCGTTGCAGGCGTCGAGCACAAGTAAGTCGAGCGGCCTTTCTTTTGAAAAGATCGACGACACCGCATTTTTCATTTCGGCCAATGAGGCCATCGAGTAATCGACGACGGGACCTCCGGGATTTTCAGGTAGCATTGCGCCGGGGTTCACGTCCTCACCGACACCGCGCCATCCCCAGGAATGCCCGAGAACGAAGAGCGCGTAATGCTCGGCAGGGTATCGAGGAATTGCCCACTGCAGAAAGGCGCCTAAATTCGCCCGTGCCGCGGAGTCGGTCTCGGCTTCACTGCGCCAAATCTCAGGAGACTGAATTGCCAAGGTCGAAAAATCATGTCCATCAAAGGGGCCAGGATGCTTTTCTATGAGATAGCGTCGGGCGGGCTCGGAAATAAACTCTGTGCCTTTTTCATCCCAATAGAAATCGGTATGGGCCACTATCCAATGATCCTTGTCCGAACCCAGCTGCTCTAGCTTTCGAATCGGGACGCGCGACCAGGCATCAATCGCTTCCTCATCTCCTGAGATGAAAAAAAGTAGGGTCCAGGCTTTCTTTTCCGCGCCGATTGCGCCAGTAGTAAGAAAAGCAAAAAGAAAAATGGAAAAGATAAAAGCAGTACGCATAGGCCCCCTAAGAAAAAGAAATTTTGCCGAGAAAAAGGAAAGACGGCAACAGAAGACCCTTGCGGAGAGAATCATAGCGTGCCAACGCTGCCCGAGGCTCCGCACCTATTGCGGGGAAGTAGCGCGAGAGAAAAAGCGGGAATTTCGCGACCTTCCTTACTGGGGGAAACCTGTGCCCGGCTTCGGGGATTCTAAGTCTGCACTTTGGATCGTGGGGCTAGCCCCTGCGGCCCATGGCGCAAATCGCACGGGAAGAGTGTTTACCGGCGATAGCAGCGGTAACTGGCTTTTTCGCGCAATGCACCAAACGGGCTTTGCGAATCAGGAGCAGTCGGTTTCTTTGAATGACGGATTAGCTTTGAGAAATGCTTATGTTTCGGCGGCGGCCCGTTGCGCGCCGCCCGATAACAAGCCCACCCTTGAGGAGATTTCGAATTGCTCGAGCTATCTCGATGAGGAATGGAACAAATTCCCGAATCCCCCCTTAATCTTGGCCCTTGGCTCCATCGCCTTTCAGTCCGTGCTACGATTGTTAGAGCGCCAGGGAGTTCGATTAGGAAATCCCCGACCAAAGTTTGGGCATCACAGGTTTTTTCAGTGGGCAGGGGCAAGAGTCCTTACTTCGTACCACCCAAGCCGGCAAAATACGCAGACAGGGCGTCTCACGGAGAAGATGTGGCTTCAAGTTTTCGAACAGGCACGATCGCTGTTGCAGCCTTCCTAGCCCATTCGGCGTTCGCTCCACTCCCCGAAAAACTTTGTCTCCTAGTCCACACCAGAACCTCAAAACCGAATTTAGCCTACGTCGCCGAGACCTTTCGTCAGACTGAAATAGAATTTAATAGGGCCTCGGCCAACCGAACGGCGGGCATGGCGCACATTTTTCAGTCGCGAGAACTCGTTCCTCCGAATGGAAGTATCCATGTAGTGGGGCCCAGTACAAATTTTATGGAATGGGTAGCGCCACTCCTCGCTAGGAAGGACGTGAATATCGTTGTGAGCGAGCCCGAGTACGCCAACCTCAATGACTCGATCCGCGATGCTTGGCGGACAATAATGCGACACCCAGGCCTAAAGGCCATGGGAGAGTTCAAGCCCGAGACGGAGGAGGAGTTCGTCGCAGAAGTGAATAGAAGAATTCGATTCAACGCCGATGCACTAAAAACAGAAGGAAATTTCAGTTTGGTAATGTGGCACAACATCCCCCCCATGTTTTGGAATCCGATTGCGAAGAACGACGTTCAGAGAATTCTTTCTCGTGGGGAGGCCGCATGGGTCTCTTCCGAGCACCTTACGACTGCGGACTTTCCGGCCATTTGGGAGAGACAGGAGCTTCGTGGCGATTTTTCTAAATTCCTGCCGAAGGAAGAGGACTCCCCCGCGCTTAGTTTCAACGGCCAATGGGACTCAGGCTTAAGGGGATTTCTTTTGCGGCCTTAGTCAGGGATTAAAAAAGCATGCCTCGCGTGAAGGCAACCTGATCACTTCCCTTCATTCGAATATTTTCGATGTACCAGGCATTGTTCACTTTGGTGAGATCCACCTCGCGGCTATTCACTTCCTTAGTCGGATCCGTTCCCTGCTTGTTATCCACGGTGAGCTGGTAAGCAACTTTCGAGGTATTGCCTTCCTCTTTTGTTTCGAGAAATTTGAAGTTCAAAATGGTGACTTTGCTATCGAGATAGATCAACCGAAAGGCTTCTTCGTTCATCCGCTCGAAGGTTCTTCGCATTTCACCCATACAAAGCTCTTGAATCTTCTTTCGATCTTCTGGCCCCTTCGCTCCAGCGCTCATCTCCACGAACATTTTTACGACCTCCGAGGCGCTCTTGCCCGCTTGGGGAGAGGGGAGATCGGATTTGGTGCAGGAGCTAAATAGAAGTGCAAGTGCGCAGGCGGACACGAGTCTGAGTTTCATCGGATTCCTTTATGGGTGAAGGTCCTATTGTACCCAATTGCCCCTGTTTTTCTTAATGCGTTGCACTAACCCTTTCGACCTTTCTTACCGATAAGAAAAACGCAGGAGGTTTTACCATGGGCAAGAAACCCGCACAGACCGCAAAGGCAGCCGAAAGTAAAAAGGCAGCAAAAGATGAAGTCATCACCACGAAAAAGGTAGTTAAGGCAAAGAAAAAGCCAGTCGAGGTGCAAGCCCGCTCTGCCAAAACCTGCAAGATGAAAAGCTGCAAACGCGGCTACCGCGCAAAAGGCTACTGCGTTTCCCACTATCGCGAATGGCGCAACGGGAAATTCGGAATCGCTCGCTATAAGGTCTGCTCCAATAGCGAGTGCAAGAAACCCCAAGGTGTGAATCGCCACGGATATTGTGAAGCCCACTTCCAAAACTACTACGTAAAAGGCATCGAAGAGGCAAAGCCAGCACCCGTGGCGGCGCCTGCTCCAGCCGCCAAGGTAGAAAAAACCGCAGCGGCGAGCTAATCCCTTCTTCGAAATTTTACGCCCGGGTTTCTAAATCGCTCCGGTTCGGCTACTCTCCCCCTCATGACCGGAGACAATCTATTAAAGACTCCCTTGTATCGTTGTCATTTGCAGCTTGGTGCGCGGATGGTCCCCTTTGCGGGATATGAAATGCCCGTCCAGTACTCCGGAGTGTTGGACGAAACGAAAGCAGTACGCGCGCAAGCAGGGCTTTTCGATGTGAGCCACATGGGACAATTCTCGGTGCGTGGGAAGAACTCGCTTTCCGAAGTCCAACGCCTTGTTACAAACGATCTTTCGAAACTCGGGCTCGGCCAGGCCCAGTACAACATGCTCTGCAATGAAAAGGGCGGAGTAATCGACGATCTCGTCGTCTACAAGAGGAGCGAGACGGAAACATTCATCTGTGTAAACGCCTCCAATAGACATACCGATTTTGAATGGATGCGTTCTCATCTCTCCTCTCAAGTCCAGCTCGAGGATCAAAGTGATTCCACGGCCCTCATCGCGCTTCAGGGGCCGCAAAGCGAAACAATACTCGCCACGGCTTGCGACGCATTCGTCCTAAAGAATTTGAAATTTTACTGGGCTGCCGAGACTCCCGTTTTCGCTCATCCGGCTTATGTTTCGCGAACGGGGTACACCGGCGAAGATGGCTTTGAGCTCTATATATCGGCGAAGGACGCCATCGAGGTTTGGGAACGGCTTTTGGAGAACGGTAGAAAATTGGGCCTCGTTCCGACGGGATTGGGTGCGCGCGACACGCTCCGTTTGGAAATGGGTTACCCTCTGCACGGCCACGAGCTCTCGACGGCAATTACTCCGCTCGAGGCGGGATTAAACTGGGTGGTAAAGCTGAAACAACCCTTCGATTTTATCGGAAAGGCCGCTCTTCAGGCCCAAGCAGCCTCGGGTCCAGAACGCCTGCTTCGCGCTTTTGTCGTCGAGGATCGGCGAATTGCCCGCCAGGGGTATCGCCTTCAGAGTAGCGATAAAAAGGTCATGGGAGAAGTTACTAGCGGCACGATGAGCCCCCACCGGCAGGCACCTATTGCTCTCGGATTCGTCGATAAAGCCCATGCCTCGGACGAGCGTTTTTTTGTTGAGGTGAGAGAAGCGTTGGTTCCCGCTGCCACCGCCAAGCTTCCCTTTGTTCCGTCGAAGACCAAGAAATAGGAATTTTGCAATCAATCGTATTCGTGATCGTAGACATGAACGTGATCGTGGACGATTATGTTCACGTTCACGCGTACGGGCACGAACATGAAGAAACACACGTCAAAATGTCGACAGCTGGCTGCCAAATTCCGTCGTTGGATGTGGGAAGTCTACTAACACAAGCCCTCATTTCCCGTGTATTCTAAATAGATACCAGGCGCGCGGTTGCAAATCGCAAGGCTAGGCTTGAGCGCAGCCTGTATGCGGGAAAGTGGCACGAGCGTTGCTCCGTATTCTAATGAAGGCTTTTGAGGACGGCGTGATTGGAGTTCGTATGAGACAGTGGATTGCCGGTTTAGTTTGGGTGTCATTTTCATTTCAGCCTCTATTGGCCGAGACGCCTACACCTCAAGCACAGAATCACGGCCCGCAGGGAGCCGCACAAACTGGAGATAGAGCCACGGCTCCCAATAATTTTAATACGACTGAGCCGCACAACGAATTGAAAGCCCTCACTAGCACTTTTAATTTTCCGGAAACTTTCGTGGTCCGTCGCTGGGGAGTCTCCGGCCCTCAGGCGCTCGATAAGATTAAGTCGACCGACATGAATCAAAGAGATGAATCGGAAGTTTCCAAACTAATGGCGCAGCTCTTCGGCACGCGCGACAACGATCAAGTACATGAGATGATCCCCAAAGTGGAATCGATGAAAAATGCCGCGTCTACATCGGGCAAGGGCGACGAGGCCAACAATCGATACCTTGAAGAGACAAAGCGCCTTTTCTGGGCCGCGAAATATATAGACGGCGAGCCCATCAAGTCCGAAGAGGCCGACAAGTTTTACGCCTTTTTCAAAAATGATCTCGCTGAGGTTTTGAAACAGAATGCAGATTTTAAGCAGAAGATAGAGGACAACATTGCTTCCGGCGGTAACAAAGACACCGTGAAGGAAGAGGTCCGCAATATGGTGAATCACGAAAGTTTGAAAGCCTTCTTGGATTCCATGGCAGGCTCGAAAGACGCCAAGAGCCGCAAATTTGGCGCGGAATTGGCCGACACAGTCTCTTTCAAAGACGCGAACGGAAATAAGTTTATCGATTTCAACGGCCCGAATGGCGAAAAACAACGCTTTCACATCGGAAAAACGGCGCCCGAAATCGAAAAGTCCTTGGCAAGCTCTGTTGGAAAGCTCGCGAGCTCAACCTTTTCTCCCGCTTTCCACAACGCTCCGGATAAGGACAATGAATGGTTTTCGCCCAATGGCGTGTGGCAAAAAGGACAGCCCCAAGGTTTCGTCCCGCCGGCTCAGCTTAACCCGCAAACAGGACAGCAGGTGGCGGATCAGCGTGGGCCTCAAGGGGGGCAACAAGGGCAAAAGATTGCACAAGGAGGGGGCGGAAAGCCAACCCTTCAAGCCGTGCAATCACTTTTCGATACTAACTGCAGAAGCTGCCATGGCCGCGCAGCCACTCAAGTGGAATTAATCCCAACAGAGACCGGCTTCAACGTGATGGGAGGCGGTTCTGCCACCTTCGCCCAAGCGGCGGGAAAGATACGAGTCACTCCTAGAATGAGTTCCCGCGAAGGCATGAATGGTGCCCTGGCCACTCTCGACGCGTGGGCCAACGCCAAATAGCAATTTCGGTTGACTCTCCCAATACATTCCCTATCTTAGAGCCCTTATCGAGGCATCCCTTTACGGGAATTCCCCACGGAGTCTTAAGGAGTCTAATGATGGCGGCCGCCAAAGAAGAAACCTATTTCACCCAAGAACACGAATGGGTCACGCTGGACAGAGATTCCATTGCCACGATCGGTATCACCGACTTCGCCCAGGAATCGTTGGGAGACATCACCTATGTTCAGCTCCCGAAAGAAGGCGAGGAGATCAAGAAGGACGACCCCTTCGGCGTCGTTGAGTCCGTAAAGGCGGTGAGTGATCTCTATGCTCCGGTTACAGGACGGGTCGTGGAAGTAAATCAACCTCTTCTCAATGCCCCCGAGCTTATCAATGAAGACCCGATGGCAGATGGCTGGATGATCAAAGTGGAAGTGAAGGGTGAGCTCGATACGGAAGGGCTCATGACGAAGGAAGAGTACAAGGCGTACATCGAAGAAAAGGCGTGACGTGCCCTCTCTCCCGCTGACTTCAGAAGAAGAACAAAAGATTCTAAAGACGCTTGGCTTGAGAAGCGTTGAAGATCTCTTCGCTACCGTTCCGCCGCGCATTCGAGATCGAGCGGATTTCCAATTGGACCTCGGACCAAACACCGATGGCGCTCGTGGGCTGACCGAGCATGAGCTCCGTCTCTATTTTTCTCGTCTTGCCGAACTAAATGCGCATTTCCCTAAGGTTCGCCATTTCCTGGGCGGCGGGATCTATGAAAATGTGATCCCCGCGATCGTAAACCAACTAGTCCTTCGCGGAGAATTTCTCACCTGCTACACCCCTTACCAGCCGGAGGTGAGCCAAGGAACCCTGCAGGCGATTTTTGAATTTCAGACGATGATCTGCCGATTGACGGGGATGCCTGTTGCGAACGCCTCGATGTACGATGGTGCCACGGCCACAGCAGAAGCGATCTTGATGGCCCAGCGATTGGCCGGGGCCGATCGCCAAAACGTTCTCATGGCTGAGAGCACCACCCCCGACACCTATCAAGTTTCTAAAACGTTTTTGCATTACCACTCTACCCCTCCGGTTCTCGTCCCTTGGACTACGGACGGAACAGTGGACCTCACGAAACTCCAGGAACTTTGCAAAGCGCACAATCCAGCAGCCTTTGTTCTTCCCTGCCCCAATTATTTCGGGATTTGGGAACCCATTGATAAAATCAAGGCAGTCCTTCCAACAGGCTGTCTTCTCATCGTGACGATGAGCGATCCTTCAGCACTCGCTCTTTTTGAAGCGCCGGGGAATCTCGGAGCGGACATTGTCGTGGGGGAAGCGCACCAGTTAGGCACGCCTATGCTATTCGGCGGCCCGCACGTCGGATTTTTTGCGACAAGAAAAGAATTTATTCGCCAAATGCCGGGCCGCTTGTGCGGGGAAACCGTCGATAACCGCGGAAACCGCGCCTACACGCTCACTCTTTCCACGCGCGAACAGCACATTCGCCGAGAGAAGGCGACCTCCAATATTTGCACGAACCAAGGGCTCATTGCTCTTCGTACCACGATCTATCTGAGCTTCCTCGGCAAGGCTGGCTTTCTTCAGCTGGGCGAAACAAATTATTCGCTTTTTGATTATTTGAAGGAAGAGATGCTTAAGGTCGGAATTCCTCTGCAGTTCCGAGGCGCCACGAACTACCGTGAAGGGGCATTCGAGGTCCCGAATCTTGAGCGTCGATTTCAGAATGCCGTGAAGGCAGGAATCATTCCGGGAATTCGACTAACGGATAAATTTGCGGGACGCAAAGCAGTTTTCTCGGAATCCCTTTTGGTTTGTGTCCACCCGAAGCACACAAAGAAAGATCTGGATCAGTTGGTGGAGGTACTTTCACATGACTGACGGGCAGGCGACACAAGGATTGATCCTGAAAGAGGGAACTATTTTCGATCGCTCGGTTGCAGGACGCGTGGGCTTTCAGCTCCCCCCTGTGGATGTCCCGAAAAAATATCCCGAAAAGTATCGAAGAGAAACACCAGCAGGGCTTCCGGAAGTAAGTGAACTAGAGGTGGTAAGACACTTCACCCGGCTCTCCACTTGGAATTACGCCATCGATTTGGGCACCTTTCCTCTGGGGTCCTGTACGATGAAGTACAATCCCCGAATCAATGAGGAGATAGCTGCCCTTCCCGGCCTTTCCGAAATTCACCCGGACGCGCCACCGGAGCTTTGCCAAGGAGCGCTTGAAGTCATTTTCCGTTTGGAAAATGCGCTGTGTGCAATTTCTGGCCTCGATGAGTGTACCGCCCAACCCGCAGCAGGCGCTCAGGGCGAGCTCACGGGGCTCCTTACCATCCGTGCGTTTCACGAAAAACATGGGAGCTCTCGAAAATTGGTTTTGGTTCCCGATACCGCTCACGGAACAAACCCGGCCTCTTCCACACTTGCCGGGTATCAATCGGTCACGCTGAAATCTTCGAGCAACGGCACCGTTTCCGTCGAGACTGTCGTGCAGGCAATCGAAAAATACGGCCGCGATATCGCCGCGATGATGGTGACCAATCCGAATACCTGCGGACTTTTCGAATCGAACATCTCGGAAATCGCGGAACATTTGCACGGGATTGGCGCGCAACTTTACATGGACGGCGCCAATATGAATGCCATTCTCGGCGTCGCAAAGCCCGGAGACATGGGTGTGGATGTGATGCAGTACAACCTGCATAAGACTTTCTCCACTCCCCACGGCGGCGGCGGGCCCGGTGCCGGCCCGGTCGCAGTCCGATCCCACTTGGCGCCTTTCTTACCCTCTCCGCGCGTTCGCCTGAAAGACGGGAAATTCGTTCTCGAATATCCGCCTGAAAGTATCGGGAAAGTAAAAGGCGGATTCGGAAACTTTGGAGTATTAGTCCGAGCTCTAACCTATATCGCCAATCACGGGAGCCAGGGACTTAAGAAAGTTTCGAGAAATGCGGTACTGAACGCGAATTACTTGCGGGCACGTTTGCAGAAACATTTCGAAGTCCCCTACGCCACGCCTAGCTTTCATGAGTGCCTTTTAACCGATGCTAAACAGACCAAGCAGGGCGTGAAGACTTTGCAGATAGCTAAGGCGCTCATCGATCGCGGTTATCATCCCCCCACTGTCTATTTTCCTCTGGTGGTCGCTGGTGCTCTTTTGATCGAGCCGACCGAAACGGAGAGTCTACAAGAGCTTGATCAATTGGCCGATGCCTTAATCGATATTGCTGAACGGGTTGAAAAGGGAGAAGAGAAGTTTGATCAGTCACCAATCAAAACAATCGTGGGAAAAGTGGACGAGGTGGGTGCAGCACGGAAACCCATCCTCTCACTGGACGATCGGCCTTAGAACTCAGTGGCATTGGCTGGCCCTGGGCGCTTTGACGATCTTTCATCTTTTCTTGAGCGAGATCCTGCCGCCCGCCGAAGATGAGCTCTATTACTGGAGCTGGGCGCAGAACTTGGGGGCGAGCTATTACGATCACCCTCCCATGGTTGCCTACCTCATTCGACTGACGTCGGTATTCGGTCACTCCTGGTTTGCACTCAGGGTGAGCGCCGTCGTCCTAGCGACCCTTAGTCTCGCCGCCATTTCGCTGTGGTCGGATAGACAGGTAACGCTCGGGCCTGTTCTTTTATCACCGATTTTTCTTTTCGGCGGCGTTCTCATCACTCCCGATTTGCCGCTGGCGTTTTTCTGGGTCCTTTACGTCGCCTGGTTCATGGCGGCGAATCGATCCCTCTCGGAGTGGCATGGTGATCCAATCACGCGAGTCTATCGGCAGATGCCCGTTCCCTTTGGTCGCTGGCTTGGCGGCGGACTTCTTTTAGGACTTGGCCTCCTAAGTAAGTACACGATGGTTCTTGCTATTCCTTGTGGCTTTTTCATCTTAATTCTGAAGTACCGCCCTAAAGGCTGGTTTCTCGGCTATCTCTTTCATCTTCTTGTCGCACTTCTCGTGTTCTCGCCTGTTCTATGGTTTAGCTGGCGCCATCAATTCTCACCCTTCCAATTCCAATGGGATCACTCCATGCGGGGGAGTGGCTTTTCTTTTTCGTCGCTTGGAAATTTTATGGGCGGGCAAATCCTCTTACTGGGAGCTCTTCCCTTCCTTTTCCTTCCGCTGGCGCTTTTGAAATCTCCCGAACTTTATGAAGAGCCTCGCTCTCACGTTGCTTTATTTTTCTTCAGTATCCCCATGTTGTTTTTCCTTTTTAAGGCCTGCCGCGGGCCGCTCGAGGCGAATTGGGCCATTGTCGCTTTTCTTTCCTTCTGGCCTATTGCTCAAAAGATCCTGGATGAAAGTTCCTTTCAGCCCGTTCTAAAGATTTTAGTGGGAATTTCCTTCGTCCCTCCCTTGTTGGCTAGCGTTCTTATTCTCGTACATCTGGTGCATCCCTTGAAGTGGGTAACCCCGGAAAAAGATCGCGTAAGAAAGCTCTCGGCTCAATACGAGCTGGCCGAAAAGGTTCAGCGGGAAATGCCGAGAGGAGAGACTCTCTACGCGCCCACCTACCAGTGGACGAGCTATTTTAAGTACCTCGGCATGCGCGCGGAACAGTTCTATCCGGAAGGCCGAGAGAGCCAATTTACGCTTGAGCAAACAACTAACCCTTGCGAGAAACAATCGCTAGTGGCCTTTATCGAAGATAACCGGTGGAAAGAAGCACTCTCCTGTTTTCCTCACCGAGAGATTCTCAAGACCTACCCGCTAAACGTGCGCGAAACCACGCTGAACACTTTTCACCTGGTGAGACTGGCCAAATGATGCGAGGAGCGCTTTGGATGATAGCCCTGGTCTGGGTCGTGGCCGAGACCTTTTCCCTTTTGCCTCCTCACGTAAAGACGGACCCCAACCAAAAGCCGAATTTCGAGCATAAGACAGGCATTATTCACGTCCATTCCATTTTCTCCCATGATGGGGGGGGCAGCATTCAAAAGATCGCGGAAGCGGCAAGTGAAGCCGGTGCCGACTTCGTGGTAGTCACCGATCACGACAGCTCCCGCGCTCGACGTGAAGGTTACGAAAAGAGATTCGGAAATGTGGACGTATTCGTCGAAATGGAAGCCTCCGTTCAGGCGGGCCATCTCCTTGTTTTCTATTCCCACACAGCGGCGAGGGAGCTCGAAGACGAAGCAGTGGTTCAACTGGCTTGGAAACATTACCTGGGCCAGGATACAAAAGACGGATTCTTTGTCGCCGTAGCACACCCGAGCAACATCAAGAACCCCTGGACCAGCCTCGATCGCTACCCGGACGGCATTGAGGTTGTGAACTTCGATTCGCAATGGCAGCGCCAGCTTTCGGAATCCTTCCCCGATTTTGCGCTGACCTTTCTCTTAAGCTCTTTCAATCCCTACCTCACCGCATTGAGACTCTTTAGGATCTATCCCAAGGACTTTGTCGTCTGGGACAACATGAATGCGCTTTCTCGCGGGCATTTCGCGATTCTTTCTCAGGATTCGCACGAAAAACTAAAAATTAATTCCCGCCATTCTCTTGCATGGCCCTCTTACGCCGAAACCTTTAAACTTGCTTCGAACGTGGTCTTCTTTTCACAGCCATTGCCGGAGGATTTCGAGGGAAGAAAGAAGATGATTTACCAATCGCTTCGGCAGGGGCGAAACGCCCTTGTCTTTCATGCGATAGCGCCGTTTCAGGGAAATGACTGGAGACTCGTCTGCGGGGAAAAAATCTATCGCGCGGGGGAAGAGGTGCCCTACAGCGCCTCCTGTGAATTCCAAATTGACACCCCGAGCCAACTCCCCTATCCGAAGGTTATTCGTCTTTGGAAAGACGGCAATCCTATCGACGAGAGTAAGACCCCGGATTCGTCCGTGCATTTCGCCTTAAAGGGGCCGGGCATCTACCGCCTTCAAGTCTCCGTCACACCGCACACCGCAACCAGCATTTTTTTGAGCGGCGAGACCCCCTACGTTTTTTACAATCCTATCTATCTTCGGTAGCACTGCATTTGCGAGCGCAGTGAAGCAATCCCGTGGGACAGCGCCCTTGCGATGAGGTTGCTTCGGCTCCGCTTCGCAAATGGGGCAATCAAGATTCCTAAAGGATTTCGAGCGCTTTACCGATACTAGAGAAGGGAATTCTTATGAAACAACTCTGGGCCCCCTGGCGAATGACCTTCTTGGAAGACACCCATGAAAAAAAACAGGAGGGGTGTATTTTCTGCACCCTCGTCCAGGAAAAAGCCGATGAGAAAAATCTCATCGTTCATCGGGCTGAGAGAGTGTTCGTGATTTTGAATAAGTATCCGTACAACAACGGGCATGTGATGGTGATTCCATTTCAACACACAAATCGTTTGGAAGATCTCTCGAAGGAAACTCTGGGCGACCTCATGCTTTGGTCGCGCCACTGCCAAGCAGCACTTGATGAAGCCTATCAACCGCAAGGATTTAACCTCGGCATGAATTTAGGCACTGCGGGCGGAGCGGGAATTAAGGATCATCTGCATATGCATATTGTCCCCCGCTGGGTGGGGGACACGAATTTTTTGCCAGTCCTTGCGGACACGAAATCCATGCCGCAGCACTTAAGCGAGAGCTTTGAATCGATTCAAAAATATTTTGGGAGGCTGAAATCGCCATGAAGGGTTTAAGAGTCATTCCAATGTTTCTGGTCCTCATTCTCTTTTCCTATGTTGGAGCTTTGTTCGTCGAAAAGAATCCGGACCCGGTATCCATCAACTTTCTGAGATTCACCACGCCTCCGGCGAAACTTGGGCTCGTTGTTCTTTCCTCGATGATGCTCGGAATGATTGCAGCTGGCCTTCTTTGTTCGATAGAACTCTTGGCACTTTTTGTTCAAAATAAAAACCTCCGCCGTAAGATCAATGCTTATAAGAATGCCTCAAGTGTCGTGGGCCGCCCTTCCCCAGGATTGAAGGAAGCGGATGCCGAAGAAAACACGAACACCAACACGAGTAGCTTCACCCGACTGTGAGTACCAGACTTCTATTCCTAGGCCACAAGCCCCCACCCGATCTCGGGAAAATGTTGGCCACGCAGGAAATAGAAGTGGAATTTCACTCCAAGTGGAAAGCGGAAATTTCAGAAGCCGATATCGTAATGCTTTGGCTTTCAAGCCAAAAAGATCTGTCTACCCTGCAGAAAATTCGGGAGAGGATGCCGAAGTGTTGGCTGGTTGTGATCGCAGGTAAACGCCAGCTGCAGACGGTTAGCTTTCAGAACTTACTATTGCAGTCTCCTGAGAAGGACGAGGTCTGGATTAGCGAAACATGGGAGCTGGGTTTTTGGTTTTCTTTACAGCGTATTTTGAAGACCCACACCCTGCGCTCAGGTTTCCAGGAACTTTCGAAAGCTTCTGGGAAACTCATTTCACAGTTGGAAAAAGATGTCGGCCTCGCTTCCAATATCCAGCGATCTCTTCTTCCAAAGTTCTCGCCGGATATTCCCGGCGTTTCAGTCGCCGTAAAATACCTTCCGGCCTCCGGCGCGGGGGGAGACTATTATGACATCTTCGAATTCGGAGATAAGAGACGCTTTGGCGTGCTGCTCGCGGACTCCAAGACCCACGGCATGGCGGCGGCACTCTTAGCCGTGCTTTTGAAAGTACGGTTGGAGGAAATGAAAGATCGTTTTCCCGACTCGAAATCTTTCATCGAGTTTTTGAATCGCGAGTTTCAAAGCCTTCCCAGGCAAGAAGTGGCCCCACTATCGCTTTTGTACGGAATCTTGGACCGCGCATCTTTTCATTTTCATTACACCGTAGCAGGCCCGCTAGTTCCTTTACTCTGGCGCGATGGGCAGGCCGTGGACTTGGCCATCCCTCCAAGCCCTCAGCTCGGAACGCTTGAAAATTTTACTTTCCGCGAGCAGGAGATTCGACTGCAACCGGGAGACTTATTGCTGCTTCATACCGATGGACTCGACACCACCCTAGGGAAAAACCCACACGATCAGCTTTCAAAAATTCTGAAGAAACGATCCGATCCTCTAGAGATTCAAAACGAGCTCATGGCTCTCATCGACCACGCAAAGGACAAACACCCACTTCATGACGATGTCACCGTCATCCACTTCGCGATCCATGCACGCGCTCTTTACGTGGCTCAATCGAGATAAACTCGAGGTACTCGAGGAGAAATCCCGCAAAAAACTTCGTACGGGATCGTTTGCGCCCAGGTCGCAATCTCCCAGGATGTCAGGCGATCTCGGCCCCCCTCTCCAATGAGCGTGACGAGCCCGCCCTCTTTCGCGTTGGGTACGTGGGTGACATCCACTGTGATCATGTCCATCGACACCCGGCCCCGCACCGGAGCTCGTTTTCCGTGAATGAGTACTTCGCCCAAATTGCTTAAGAGGCGCGGATAGCCATCCGCATAGCCAATCGGGAGGACTGCGATCTTCTCTTTACGTTTTGCTTTATACGTCCGTCCGTACCCCACGGTCTCGCCACGTCCAATTTCGCGAAGACAAAGAATGCGGGTCTTCCATTCTAGGATCGGAACGAGATCGCTCGAATGGGCAAGGCGTGGGTTCGGGGAAATTCCATAAAGGCTTATCCCCGGCCGAATCGCAACGGAGCTACCGAGCTTATGCCGCAAAATCCCCCCGCTATTCGCGATGTGAATCTTCGCGTCCGTATGAAGGATTCGCCTCGTCCGCATTTCTTGAACTATTTCCTCAAACCTCGCGAGCTGTTGATCGGTAAATGCAGAAAGCGAGCTCTCACTCTCCGCAAAATGAGAGGCGATACCGGAAAGTTTCACCTGCATCTTTCCCAAGACTTTGAAGGCCTCGGGTAGTTCATCCGGTGGAATACCGAGCCGGTGCATGCCAGTATCCACTTTGAGATGGAGCTCCGGCAGGGACTTTCGCCCTTGCAAACTTTTCAAGTGATAGAGGCTGTGGATGATCGGGATAAGGCGGTAGCGCGTGTAAGCATCCACCTGGTGAGGAAGAAATCCTGACAGCACCAAAATATTACTTACGCCTGAAACTTTTTTTCTTAACTCCATCGCCTCTTCAAGAGTCGCTACAGCAAGAGAGTGGCAGGAGCCCCGCTGCACGAGTGCTTTTGCCACCGGTACCATGCCATGGCCGTAAGCATCTGCCTTCACTACCGGGATTACTTCACAACGGCTCAGGCTTCGCAGCGTATAGAGATTTTTGATGAGCGACGGCAGTGATATTTCAGCGACTGTTCGGTAGGGAAAAGGAATGAGGGTGGCCATCTAAATACCTAGTGTCGCACAGGAATCGGGCGAGGGTAAACAAAACACCTAGTGATTTACGTCAGGTTCTTGTAAAACCCTGCTCACGGAGAGCCCATGGGCAATCGCCGGTACCTTGGTTTATTCCAATGGTACGGGAGGAAAGTCCGGACACCAAAGAGCAACCGTAGCGGGTAACGCCCGTCCGACGAGCTGGACTAACCCCTAGCGAAGTCGCGGACCAGCACAACAGAAAGGAAGTACAGAGCGTTACTTTTCGCCTTGGCAAAGCGAAAGGGTCTGAAGTCGGGAAACTGGCTTCTAAGCTGCTGTAGTGAAATCCGGTAAGCTCTACGGGGTGCAAGGTCAAACCGTGAAGCGTGGGATCGAAAGATCTCCCCCAGGGGCTCCTTGGGCGTCTTCCAGGTAGACCGCTCGAGCCCGTCGGTAACGGCGGGCCTAGACGAATGATTGCCGGCCCTTTTCTTCGATCCTCTCGAGAGGAGACAAGGCGTCAACAGAATCCGGCTTACCAGTGGGCTCTCCGTGTCATACATTACTTTTGCGAATCCTTTCAAAATCTAAGATAATTTCCGGCATCTACTAATTTTTTCACACACTCATATAAGGAAGGGACCTATGCGAAAACTGACTCGCTTCACCCTAATCGGACTCCCCATCATAGCGGCAAGCTTTGGAGTCTATGTTGGCTGCGGCAGTAACGACGCCGCATCTATTTTATCTAGCGTTTTCCCAGCGGGAATCGTTTCCCCAACAACGACTAGCGATTCTCGGCGCCGTTCTTCTATCACGCGCGGATTTGATCTCTTCGGAGGCACTACCGGATGCGGAGACGGAAAGTCGATTGAAGATCAAATTTCCGATATTCAAAAGGCCTCCGACCCGGCCAACCTAGCAAGCACTGCGACAGCCCTCGCAAGCTTTTCTGCCCCAGGAAGTTTCCGGCCCTCGTGCTTTGGTCCGACCTGGCACGATAATGCGACTGGAGTAGACGTAAATCGCCCCTCAGGAGATTTAGGAATCGTTTACGCTTCCGCGTCTGACACGGACACGACCGCATGTGTCGCTTGCCAACTAAACGCGCTTATCAGTTCCGGCCCCGGTATCGGGAACAAATTGATCAAAGTCGTGGCCTTGGGAGAGGCGGCACTCGCAAATGCAGGAAAATCGCTTCCTGCGGTCGGAGGCGAAGAAGATGTCTTAGCGGCACTCCCCGCAGTCACCGGCATCACTTTTTCCGCCTTTAAGCTCGCAAGACTCGACGATAGGGATGGCCATGCCGTCTACAAAACCTCGATTGAGTTCACCGACTCTGCATCGAAATCCGGAACGGTAACTCTTTATCATGAGCAAATCGCCGCGGATAATTCCGAGTATAAGGGAATTCTTTACGCGACACTTCCTCACACTCCTTCGGGAGGCGGAGCAGGGACGTTCTACCGCGGAATTTCTTTCGTCTACGATTTGGAAGGAGGAGTTTACAAGTTTAGCTTTAAGACAGCGGCCAATCGCGCCACTTCCTCCACCGATTTCTTCGACAGCACCAGTAAGGTCTTAGATTTCTCTAAGAGGGCTGCTTTCGGTGAGGATGCCCATTATATTTTGGGCTATTTCGACACGGCGAACTTCGGCGGCACCCTTCACTACGCCTGGCAGGCCGGGGATGCGGATGGCGCCACTCGTGCATTTGCTGTCGACGTTCCCAACGCTGCAAAAGGGAGTCGAACAGGGACAGGGTATTTTGGATTCGGTGCCCAGATCTCGGCAATCACCTCTTCCACTGTGCCCTGGATGACGAAGATGCATTGCAATTGGCTGAACGCGCTAGGTAGCGGTCCGTCTCTAGCAAAAGTGGAGAAACAGGTGATGACCGATGCGGGCGGGGATTTTGTTGCATCGACAAGTAACATCAACTTCGCGCCCACAGATACCTGCGACAAGGGATCAAGCGGAGGCTGGACTGTAAGCTCGGGAGAAAGCTCGTTCCTTAACGGAGCGAGAAGCACCTCGGGGAACGACCTATTGGCCGCACCCGTAGCCGCCGACTTCAGCTATAACTTCGCGACCTCGGGCAACGAGCCGACATTCACGATTCCGTAAAATTCGACAAACGGGGGCGGGCGATTTATAACCGCCCCCGTGGATAAAAAGAATCGTGTGCTTTGGTTTGTTTCGTTTGGATCTTTATTGGGTGCCACGCTTACTAGTTGGCTAGCACCCAAAGTCATCGCCTGGTATTTCGAGCCACCCGTAAATATCGGCGTGAACTGCCGGGCCGCAACTGAGTGGTCCATGAACAAGCTTCAGACGGTTCAAGCGATTGGTCTTGTGAGTGGAGCGGTCTTTGGTCTCGTCTTCTGGTACTCCTTCCGCAACCGAAACCAAAAAAACAGCAACCTTCCCGACGTCCAAGAAAATCTATAAAATAAAGGAGGATGACCTGCCTCCTTCTTCTTTTTTTCCTCGTCACCGCGAAAAACGCATTTTCTGCGGATGGACTTCATTTTGCTACCCATGAGCCCTCCGCCTGCTCCCCTCCCCTGCCGCAAAATACAGGGATCGCCATTACTATTCCCCCCGAAATCAAAATGAGCGCCATCGATTCCATTCCACTCTGCATTTCTTGGCGAGTGGCTTCAAAGAAAGGTGAGCGGCCCTCGGTATCAGTGACCGATATGAAGCACTTCACCTTCCGTCTTGTTACGCCAGAGAAGGAACATGCTGGTCCCTTGCGGGAAAATGATCCGAAGACGTGCATCGAATATGCGCAGGATGGGAAGCCCGAGGTAGAGGATGATTCTCAAAACGACGGTCCGCAAAGCATAGGGGGGTGGGTCAATCTGAATCTCGTCCACTCCTGGACATTTCCCGAGCGCGAGGCCAATTACCTTCTTTCGATTAGCACTAAGGATCTCAAATCCAATCAAGTCTCCTTCAAAGTAGTTCGGGACCCGGCCTTCCGGCCCACGCATGACACCACCATTCTACGGCCAGGTACCGATACCTACGTAGGAGACACTTATTTAGCGTGGCGCCATAAGGGCTTAGGCGTGTTTGGTGAAGAAGGGATCCTTTCCAAAAAATCGGGGGAGGAGAAAAATCCAGGTGTTCAACTTGAGCTAGTGAATCAAAAGACTAAAGAGAGAGAAAATCTGCTTCTTGTCTGGCCGGGGGAAGAAAAGAGATGGAACCATTTGGAGTTTACTATCGATAGAATTGGCCCCGGGGGGGAAGCCTATGTCACCTGGAAATACCTTCACGTTGAAACCTACCTGAAGCAACATCCCAAACGAAAAGACAAATGAGAATTTCTTAGGCGTGTTCTCGCAGAATTCGATTGAGAGCGGTTAAGCTAACCTCCCGTCCGTGCATGTCTTCTTCTAGTCTACGAAAAACTCATTTCATGGAGCGGAAGTTGCAAATCCGTACCTAAAGTTCCATTGCTTGGGGGTTCTATGAAATTTGGTCTCTCACTTGTTCATTTTTCGTTTCTTTTCCTTTGCGCCTCCGCGCTCTCAGATGAAAAAGCAAACCATGATAAAAACAGCCCTCACCCGAAAACTGCAATAACCTCTCCCGATCTAGGCCGTTGGGAAGGGGAAAAGTGGATCGGCGAAGAATGTGTCGAAGCGGCCGTTGGAAAAGAGGTCACGGACCTTGGGATGCACCTATTCGCCTCTTCTCTCGATCAAAAGGAAGGCACCGAGATTCGCTTTTGTTACGGAGGGGAAGAAGAATGCCGATCCAAAGATTCCTGGATTTTGGGAAAGCCTCGAGCCCGCGACAACGGAAAGAGCTCTTCCTACCTCAGCTTTTCGATGAAGTCCGGACAACCAACGCTCATTACTATTGAGTCCAAAGACAAGGACGGAACGAGCTGTTACCGGTCCGTTTCTGTGGCGCGCATGGAAGACAAAGGCTTCGTCCTTGCGGTAGCGGATAAAACCATGACGCTCGCAAAGCTTGAGACTCCTCCCTTACCGAAGGTGGAAAAACCTTCCGAATTAGAAGTGAAAATGAAGGAGATTAACGCTTTCAGGGCCGAGAAGACCCTTCCTCCCATCCCCTCGGATGAAAAAACGATAGCCGAATACCGAGCAAACGCTCAACCGGGAATCGACGCCATTAATCGCGAACGCAAAAGATTCGGAAGAGCACCCGTGGAATTCGATTTCATCTGCTGTGCTATTGCTCGCACCAACAACGACCTTCCCAACCAGCCGGTGCCCCGAGGAACGCCCAGCTTTTATGGCTACGCTCATAAATACACGGCAGGCACCGCGCAGGTATGGGCTCAAGGCCATGCGAAATCCGAAGACGCCGTGAACACATGGGTGAACCACGACGGGGAGTGGAACAATGCCCACCAAGCAATTGTTTTAGGCGGCTACACGAAAGTCGGCTTCGCGATGACCAAAATCCGCGGAAACACCGACTACTCCGCGGATTTCCGTTAAGGCTTATCGGATGTCCAAATATACCTGCATCGCGTGGAGTACGGAGTTCCCTTCGTAGAGCGTAATCATGACCCAGCTCTTTTTTCCAGCGAGGGCTTTGGGCACGTCGTAGCTAAAACGAACTGGCCCTGTCGACATGCCAGGGCCCCAGCCGCCGTAATTTACGCTGGTTGTGCTTCCGCTCGAAGAGGTAATCGTGGGATCGCTCGTGCTCGTGGCTTTAACCCAGAAAGGGCCACCGAGATTATAGTTTCTTAAATATTTGAATTGCGCTTGGAGCGCGATGGAAGAGCCCGCTTTCACCACCAACGTCGAATTCGGCACCGGCTGCCCGGAGGAATTAAAGAGTAAGAGGACAGCATCTCTGTCCAACGCCAACCCTTGCGAAAACGGCTGCTCGAAACTCTCGACCATAGAGAAGAACGGAACCTCCGTATTTTCTCCCACCCACATTCCTGGCTTAATCGACGCAGTTACTTCTGCCGACTGTCCCGCATCGAGGGCCGGCACCACAAGCTTATCGGAAACCACACTGACGACATTCGGCCTCGTCGTCAGAACAAGCTTCGACTCCGGCGTCTTTTCCGCAGTCAAGTTGTGATACTTGAGCGTGGCATTCACCGCCTCATTGATCTTGGGCTTTTTTGCAAGCGTAATGGATTCTAGCTCGAGCGGGAAATGCGCCTCTTTATCGACGCTAAATCCGAATGCCACCTTCCCGCCTTCAACAACGCCTTCGAGATGCAATTTCTGTTTTGCCGAAAGAACACCGATCTTTGCGGTCACAACACCCTCTATTAAGGCTCTTGTCTGGCCGTTCACCGGCGGGACCTCACGGGTCTGACTGCTCAAAGCCTCCAGCCCGCTCACTCTCGTGATACGTACGTTAAGCTTTCCCTTCGGCGTCGCTTGATCGCCGTAGTTATCGAGAACGAGTTTCAGTTTTACCGTCTCGCCCGGCGTGAAAAGTCCGTCGCGATTCGTCTCGATCAAATCGAGGGAACGAACCACGGGGAGATAACCCGTCGCCATCTGTTCATTGAATGCCTTTTGCCCCGCCGCATAGTTTTCTGCCACCGCAGACGGCAACCTAGCGGCAAAACCGTTCAGCACACCCAACTCGTTCGCCCCCTTTTCCAACCCCGCATTGGTTTGATCCGAGAAAGCTTGCGCGAGCGCACTTTCGTATGCCGATTTTATGTTCGCGTCGTAAGCGCCTTTGAATGTCTGGGTGTAGACGCTCTTGTACACGGATTGGTATCCACTCCCATAGCTCTCGTCATAAACACGAGCGCACAGAGGGCCAAACTCTGCGAGAATTAAGTTCTGGCAGGGTGCCGAAAAGTAGCGATTGTCCCTCTGGGGAATCGTCGTGCCCACAGCACCCATGGAAGGAAGCTGGTACACCGGATCGCTCAGGCTTCCAAACTGCGGGGCCGCATGGCCCACAATCGCCTTCGGATCCGAAGACAATTCCACGCCACTTCCCCCAGCATCGCCGGGAAGAGTGTCGGAAATATCGATCTCTTGAGACCCTTTCGGAGCCTCTGAGAGCATAGAGGAAAGGGAGTCGTTGTAGCCCCGGGGGAGATCTTCCTTCGCAGCTTTCAGATCTGCCCACTCCCGCCCCGCCAAAATTCCCTGATTGTATACGCTCGCGACTTGAACGATTTCGGCGCCGTGGGCGCGCCCTTCGCGATATCCCTTTGCATAGTCGCGTAATTTCGCTTCGCTCGTGCCAATTTCTAAACCGCGAGCGAGAGCGAAACTTTTTCCAGCGGCTGCACCCGGTTCGGGCGCTCTTTCAGAAGCCTCTCTCCCGCCGTGGTTGTTCCCGGCTTGAGTAGCCAACGCGATTACCTTCTCGCGCTCGCGGTTATAGTTCGCGATGACCTGTTGAAGATAGTCGTAGGCCTGTTGCGCTAAGCGGTCTTCCGCTTGGAAATCGGCCAAAGCCGTGTTGTACGCGGATTTAGCATCGGACAAACGCGTCTGACAAAGACGCACAAAATCCTGGGCCCGACGCAGCTGATCCTTACAATCACTGATAACGGACAACTGCTGCTCGCGATCGCGATTGGCCTTTGCGAGTTCATTTCGTTTGTTCTGAGTCGTGACCCGATTGTCCTGAATTTCGTCTTCCACGCGCGTAAGGCGCCTTTGAAGAGTATCCGCCTCGTTTTCCGCTGAATTGTATTGGCTCTCTAACTGGCTAATCTTCGCTGCATCCGGCGCGGGCTTCGCTTTTTCTGCCGTGAGATCAGCTCTTATCTGATCCATTTCATGGTGTTTTTCATGGAGATCCTGTTCCAAGCGTCGTCGTTGGCGATCCAAATCCGACGCATCGGAGGTGAGCCGGGAGATTTCCGATTCGAGACTGCTGATCTGGTTATTTATTTGCGTGAGGTAATTTTGAGCGGAGTCCAATTCCGATTGAGCTTTGTTCTGATCGCCGACGGCGGTGTAGTACTCGCCCTCAATCCGACGATAATCCCTTTCTCTTTCATCCATCCGGGCCTTTGCCCGATCAGCGACGGCCCTTTGAGCATCGTAGCGCGCTTCGGCGCCGGCTACATCGAGGTCCTGGCTCTCGGCCCAGGTGGTGAGTGATAAAAGTGCGGTCCCAACGAAGAAAAACTTACGAAGCATAGCCCCCCCAATCCATTGTCTAGATGCAATCGAAGCGCCAAACAAAGTCAAGCGTGACGGTGAGTCAATTGGGGATCTTTGGAAACCAAAGCAGTGAAAAAATTTCAAAAGCTGTTTTGTCCCGCGCTCCAGACATTCTGACCCATGTTCGACTTCGCTAAAGCCATTCTGAGGTTCAATGAGCTTGGCATTGTCCCTGCTAAAGGAAGCTACTGAACGAATCAAAAGGGGGAAAAAGTGTTTTTGTATTTCATGGTTCCGTTTCTTTTCCATGGGCTTTCCGTAGGTTCTGAAGCAAGCTCGATCACCCCCCTTTCTGAAGCAAGAGAAACATTGAAATTGCCCAACTACACGGCCAGCGAGCGGCAGCTACTCGCACGCCAGGCCCTATTTTTTCTTCGTGAGCTCTACGTTCATCGCGAACTCAAAATCCAGCATTTCGGAGCAGGAGTTGATCCCCTCCCACGGTTGGAAAAGATACGCACCGAGGCGCGCGAACTTACCAATGAAGAATTGCACGAGCAAATTTCTCGCGTTTTCCTAGATCTCCACGATCTGCACACGAACTACCTGGCGCCAGCACCCTTAAAATGTGCTTCGGCCTTCATCCCCATTCGATTCCAGTCGGTGAAGGGACGCGACGAACGCCTCTTACTTGCATCCCAGAAAGTGAAATTCAAGTCGGAACTGGTGGAAGGAATCGCCGTGGGAGACCAGCTCCTCGAAGTGGACGGCATGCCCGCCGAGGAGGCCGTGGCGTCTCTTTCGCCCTATTCTGGTGGAGCGAACCCCGATGCGGAAAGGACCCGCTCCGTACAAATGTTGAGCATGCGCAGTCTTGCGATGCAGCCCGTCCCCAAACAAGATCTCGTCACGCTGAAATTGAAAGGGACCGCGGGCTCTTACACTAAAGAAGTACCCTGGCAGATCATGATGAGCGAAGAATGCCTCCACGAGGGAAATGATCGCAGAATTCCCTATGTGGATAGAATGGATCTTGCGATCGATCCCTACCAAAGAGATTTCAATCGGATCTTCGGACCCGATCATGCAATCACACGTTGGGCTCCCATCGCGGGCGCAGAGGAAGTGTCCGAAGTTTTTGATTCGGCCCTATTGAAGACTCCAGCAGGCCCCTTGGGGTACATTCGGTTAAAACAATTCTATTGGGCCTCTCCCGGCCTGGATCAAGGCACGGTAGTGGACGCCTTTCGCCGCACCGTGGAAGAATCGTTGAAGGAGGCTGTCGGCATTGTCGTCGATATTCGGGGAAATCCGGGCGGGCTCATTACCCTTGCCGAGAAATTGGTCCAGCTTTTCTCGCCGAGCGCCATCGAGCCCACGACCGTTCGGATGCTCGCGAACTCGATGAACCGGGAGATTTTCATCAAAGCGAATGGCGAAGAAAACCGCTGGTCCGAATCGGTGAAGACGGCCATGGCGGAAGGCAAAGCCTTCGCTGGCCCATTAGCCATTACGCCGGTATCTGAAGCCAATGACATGGGCCAAGTTTGGTTCCGGCCTGTCGTGGTCCTGACCGACGCCAATTGCTATTCCGCATGCGATCTCTTCGCTGCGGAAATGAAGGACAGTGGGGCCGGCGTTTTAATTGGCCTGAACGCGTCCACCGGTGGAGGCGGAGCAAATGTCATGGAGTACAACACGTTTCACGCCCTTTTTGCCGACGGGGGAGAGAACCCCTTTCTTCCTCTGCCGCATCGCCAGAATATGCGCGTTTCGTGGCGGCAGGTGATTCGCTCAGGAAAAGGCTCGGGCAAACTCATCGAAGACGCGGGCGTTGAATCGGACTTCGTCGTCCCTCTGGTTCCTGCCGATATCGGCGCCGAATCGAAGGAAATGATGCGCACCCTACATCGAATTATCGACAAGCTTTCCCCTCAATTTCAATCGAGCCTAGGGGAACGTCGAGGGGGATTGGTCCTTCTGAAGAACGGAAGCACGGCTAAATGGATCGAAAACGTCCAAGGAGTGGATGCCCTGGAGCTTCTGATAGAGGGAAAGACGGTTGCGTCTTTCAATGTCCCTTGGAGCGCCACTCCCGCTAGCGTGGAAGTATCCGTGCAAGGGCTCTCGGACGAATGGGCGGACCGCCCGATCCTCATTTTGGGAAAAAGAAATCGGGATATAGTTTTCCGAGTTGTACGAGAAGTGAAATGGAGAGGAGAGTATCTGCCAATTCCCAAGGAAGGCGTGAAATTGGATTTCTCCGACGGAGTATTGCCGTGGGTCCATCCCGTGCTCCTCCATGGCCCGAAAGACTCCGGCTGGCAAACTGTCGACGGAAAATTGCGCGTGGGAAAGGGGCCCAAATACGCGGGCTCGATCCACACACGTGCTTTCCTCCCGATTGAGATGGACGGCGAGGGGGCCAGACTTACCTTCGATCTCTCACTGGAAGCTGAAGACCCTTACGACAGCCTTCGTTTGTACTTGGTCAATCCCGACTCCGGGGAACGCGTTCCTTTGTTCGCCGGTTCTCATGTGCCGGCGGCCCACGGAGCGACGATCACTCTTCCTTTAGGATGGAGAAGAGCGGAAGTCGTCTTCGAGTTCGAAAGCGATGAGAACTGGAATCTCACGGGGCCAGTGTTGGATAAATTTCAGTTGAATCGTTTGACTGGGAATTAAATCTATTTGTTGGGTTGTGCAACGAAAGGTGAT
>JAHFAF010000233.1 GCA_023250715.1 Pseudobdellovibrionaceae bacterium
GGAGAATTATCTTCGTTTTCAAGGCATCGCGGTTCGGGAAGGGGCGGAAGAGATCATGCGAGGAAAGCCCTTGGAGAGAGAAAAAAAAGGCTACTACGTTTCCCCGTCGATTCATCGAGTGGAAACACCGGAACCAAAAAGCGTGTACCAGACTAGTGAGATTTACGGACCCAACATCGCCGTTTATTCCGTGAATGAAATAGAACAAGCGGCCGAGGTCATCAACATGACCCAGCAAGGACTTGTCGCCTCTATCTATACGGGAGCGCGAGAGAATTTTCTGCGCCTTGCGGATGAAGCCCAAGTTGGGCTACTCCATTGGAACCGCCCCACGACGTGTACCGCGTTCCGTTTGCCGTACGCAGGAATTAAACATAGCGGGAATTCCCGACCGATGGGCAGCTTTGCCTGGCAACAATGCACGTACCCCGTAAGCTCCTTGGAATGGCAGGGAGGAGAAGAGCATGAAACTCTTCCTCCCGTGATCCCGAAACTGGAAGGATGAAATGAAGGGGACTCTTCTCCTTAGGCCGGATAAAGCCGGCGATGCTCTGAAAACCTTGCCTGTGCTGCGCGCATTGCGGGGCGAAGGCATCGGAGCGCCCCTACATCTTTTGGTCTCTACCCACAACGCCTCTCTCTTCGAACACGAGCCGGGAATTCAGCTGCACGTATTACCGACGCATTGGCGAGAGGTCCCGAAGGATCAATGGCTTTCTGAGCTGGGGCTTCGTTCTCTTTTTCCTCAGTTCGAGCGTGTCGTGAATTTGCTCTGCGATGCCTCGGAGGACGCGGACCTCTTACTGGGAGCGATTCCGGCAAAAACCCGTTACAGCGCAAAGCTTTTCGACGCTTCCGCGGATTGGGCCCATACCGTGCATCTCCTGGACTTGCCGGAGGAGACGCCCGCAGGACGATCCGAAACGGAAAATATAGCGCTTCTTCTATCTCAAGTATTCATCACGGATCTCGTGGCCTCATATTCCCGTTATTCGGCGGCCCCTTTATTCAGTCAGGAAGACCATCTAGAGGCGCAAGAAAAGATGGGCGTAAAGAATGGACAGTGGCTCGGCATTTGCCCTTTCGCTGGCCTTACGCAGAGAACGCTTCCACTGGCACGGTGGAGAAAATTTCTTCACACGGTGACTGCGGAAGAAAGGTTTTCTAAATTTTTCCTCTTGGGAACCGCGAGCGATTTTAATCGGTTGAATGAAATTCGAGACGCAGCCATCCATCCTGAAAAAGTGGAGATAGTTTATCCTTCTTCTTTTCGGGTTCTCGGCTCCTACCTTTCTCGGCTAGATGGTGTAGTGGCCGTCGACTCCGGCCCCTTGCATCTAGCGCGGGCTTTGGGCATTCGCTCTCTTGGAATTTTGAGTGGGGGGGATGTGGCGCGGTGGTTCTCTCCCCTTCCTCCTGGAGATCACCTGCTCCCGCGCGGTTGGCTCCAACGCTACCCCAGTGCCGCTGAAATGCTTCGCGCCTTCACTCAATGGAAAACCTCGGGTAGCCTTTCCTTGGCCAGCAACTAATTCCCCATGGTAGAATAATGAAGCGATTAATCGCCTTCAAATCCAAAAGGATCCCTCCATGTCCAAGCTCTTATCCAAGATATTCTTTCTGGGCTTATTCCTCCTACTCGTCGGTGGGCTCGGCGCGGGGTACTTTCTATTTAAAGGAAGTTCGAATGGGGAAACTAAGGAAGTAATTATTCCCCGAGGAGCTTCCTTGGGAGTCGTCGCCCAAACTCTGGCCGACCAGGGAATCATTTCTCATGCAAAAGTTCTTAAGTATCTCTTAAATGTCACTCAAGGCACCCAACGCGTGCGCGCCGGAGAGTTTCGATTTCATCTCGGCATGAGTTTTATAGGCGCATTGAATGCGCTCTACCGAGACGAACCGATCATCCACTCAGTAACCCTTCCCGAAGGTTGGACGGTAAAACAATATGCGGAGATTCTTCAGAAGGCCGGCCTCATCGAATCCGAGAAATTTCTAAAAATTGCTCTCAGCCAGGAAGGGGCTAAAAAATTCAATTTGAAATCCCCAAGTCTCGAAGGGTTTCTCTTTCCCGATACCTACACCTTTTCAAAAGTCGACGGTGAGGAAAGAATCGTGGAGACCCTTGTGAAGCGTTTCCGTCAAAAGTTCGGGAATGACTATCAAGCCGAAATCCAATCCAAGGGCTGGACTTTGGAGAGATTGGTTACGCTTGCATCCATCGTGGAAAAGGAAACAGGCGTGGGTGGGGAGCGGGCGAAAGTAGCATCGGTGTTTCATAACCGGATGAAGAAGCGCATGCGCTTGCAAAGCGATCCTACGACGATCTATGGAATTGCTAATTTCAATGGAAACCTCACGAGGGCGGACCTGCAACGATACACGCCTTACAACACCTACACGATTCCAGAGCTCCCTCCCGGACCGATTTCAAATCCGGGATTGGAGGCCTTGGTCGGGGCCCTGCGTCCGATGGATACGAAGTATCTCTATTTTGTCGGCAACAATAAGGGAGAACACATTTTTTCCGAGACCCTCTCGCAACACAATCACGCCGTGGACACATACCAAAAAAAAGCCTTCGCGGGCAGGCAAATAGGCCGCGTTGAAAGACGAAGGCGACGGTGAAGACGCTTCCCCCGGATAGAACTCCAGTCACGATGTCGGAGATGGTGTTGCCCTCTCACACCAATGCACTGGGGAATATTTTTGGCGGCACCGTAATGGCCTGGATCGATATCGCTGGAGCGATAGCGACTAAGCGCTATAGCCGATCCAATGTAGTTACCGTTTCCATCGACTACCTTCACTTTATCGTGCCTATTAAGATTGGATACACTGTCATCATTCACGCGCGCGTTTCCTATGTCGGCCACACGTCCATGGAAGTGGAAGTTTCTGTCGATGCCGAGAATAGCGCTACGGGTGAAATTCGCCCGGCTACAAAAGCGTACCTAACTTACGTCGCTATCGACGAGCACGGCCGGCCGAAGAAGGTGCCGCCGATTGTAGCGGAAACCCCTGCCGAGAAAAAGAAACTCAAAGAAGCTGAAAAAAGACGGGCTCAGCGTTTGGAGTTTCGCAACAGTCTCTAATGCCACGCATGAAGGTTGCCACTGGGCTAAAGTCCCCTCGCAAAGACAAGAAAGTCACTTCACCAAATTTTTGATGTATGTGGAAATATCCTGAAGGCTGGCGCCCGAGGTGAAGATCTCCTTCACCCCTGCCTTTTTTAATGCAGTTTTATCTTCCTCTGGAATGATCCCGCCGCCCAATACGGGAATGTCGGAAGCTTTCTTGTCTTTGAGGAGCTGAAGGATTTCGGGAAAGATTCGATTGTGTGCGCCGGAAAGGATGCTTACACAAATCACGTCGACATCTTCCTGGATGGCGCTATGAACAATCATCTCAGGGGTCTGGTGAAGGCCGGTGTAGATGACTTCCATCCCGGCATCTCTCAACGCATGGGCAAGAACTTTGGCCCCTCGGTCATGGCCATCCAAACCGGGTTTGGCGACGAGGACCCGGATGGGGCGATTCATTGAAGCTTGCTCCACCGTTTCGGAAAGATGGAGAGAACTTTTTTCTTTGATTCTAGGAACTGGTTGAAATGCTCCTGCACCTCGTTGATGTTTTCCGGGGTCGCGGGCAAAGCCACTAGGTAGAGAAAGCGGATGGCAAAATCATAATTTTCGCTGATGACTTTACGTACGAAGCGGCGCCACGGCAGGCCTGGGTATTTGTGAATGCGGGGATCGCTCATGGCAACCCACCATTCTTTGAACCATTTCAATTCGAGCTTCGCTTCGGTTTGCAGGCGGGCAAGAAACGCCTGAGGGATCCATCCTTCGCAAATTTCTAGGACATTGTGCAGAAGGAGCTGGTCCCAGTCGCGCAGGTAAGTGAATATTGCCTGGATCTCCTCGTCCTCCAGCAGATCCTGGCTGCGTTTCAAGAGTAACATCGCAGAAATGTTCGATGACCGAAGGGAAAGCAGGGATTTTCGAATTTTGTCCCAGTCGTTGACGGACGAAGTAAGTGTCACAAGCGGGTACGCTTGTTTCTCGATATCCTCGAGACGGCTCAAGAGGCTTCCGTTCTCCAACGGATCCAAATCCACTTCAGGTACCGCGATTTCAATAGACATAGACCCCACGCCCCGATTTCCGCCCAGTCCAACCCGCCTCCACATACTTCCTCAAAAGCGGGCACGGCCGGTACTTTGAATCCCCTAAGTCCTTATAGAGTACCTCAGTCACGGCCAAACACACATCCAATCCTACAAAATCGGCGAGCTCGAAGGGGCCCATCGGAAAATTGCACCCGAGCTTCATCGCCTGATCGATATCCTTGGCAGTGGCGAGGCTTTCTTGTAAGGCAAAAAACGCCTCGTTCAGCATTGGAATGAGAATTCGATTTACCACGAAGCCAGGAGCATCTTTCGCTTCTATGAAAATCTTTCCCATTGCCTCCGCTACTTCGCGCGCGGTCTTAAAAGTCTCCTCACTTGTTTGCATTCCCCGAATCCCCTCGACGAGCGTCATCAGGGGAACTGGGTTCATGAAGTGCATGCCGGCCACTCTATCGGGCCGCGATGTCTGCCTTGCTATCTCCGTAATTGAAATGGAAGAGGTGTTGGTAAGAAGGAGGGCTTCCTTACTTAGAAGGGCATCAAGATCGCGAAAGAGCTTGAACTTCACTTCCCTATTTTCGGTCGCGGCCTCGATGACCATGTCGCAGCTCTTTAGATCCTCAAGCCGCGTGGAGATTTTCAGCCTTCCCGAAATGGCAGAGGGAGATTCCTTCAGCTTTCCCTTTTCTTCCAATTTCGCGAGACTCTTTTGGATATTTCCCGTTGCTCTTTCAAGCTGGGCAGCGGCCACGTCAAATAAGACCACACCGTAACCTGCCTGAGCCGCCACTTGGGCGATGCCCTGTCCCATATTTCCGGAGCCAACGACTCCGACCTTTGAAATTTTTGCCATGATTTGCCCTTCGGAACTTACGAACCGGAAGGGCGAAGCATAATCCCATCGCACAAGCTTCAGCATTGAGATGGCTTCGCTACCGCTCGCCAGTTCGGATTAGGGCAAAAATTAACAATTGAGAAGGTATTCCGTCAAACAAAGGGATTAACCGCCGCCGCCGGCGGGGGGGGTGCCGCGCGTAGCAGGCGCCACTGTAAAACTAGCCCCGTCGTTCAAAGCAGCACTTCCGTTTCTTCCGCCCCAAATGATGGCGATGGTGCCTGTAAATACCATGGTAGCGTCGGCTCGGACGCCGGGCTCATTCGTAGTAGGAGTGCCAGTCCATGTGGACGTACTCACGGAATAAATGCCGCCCCCGCTGATTTGACTCCCAAGATTAGACCCGCCCCAAACAATCATTTGGTTACTATTCAAATCGTTCCCAGTGTCCCCGGTCCAAACGGTTAAGTGCCCATAGCGTCCATCGGGCTGACTACTCGTCGATAAAGCCGCCCAACTATCTCCCGGGGGACCTTGATCGTAGTTCCTCATATCGTATTTTCCACCGCCGGAGGGGAGGCTTGATGTGGGATAAGTTTTCAAGCCACCCCAGACGATCATGCGGTTTTTCGTCGCATCGACGCCCGTTGCCCCAGTCCAGATGGCCGAATGGTATTTGCGGCCCACTGGAGTATTGGCGTCGAGCATCGTCTCGTAAGTTGCCCAAATTCCCGTCTCTGGATCATAAATCTTACCTTGATCGACCTCTGATATAAATGGGCCGATGGAACCGCCCCAAACGATCATCCTATACCTTGTCGAAGTGGCTCCTGTATCCCCCGTCCAAACGGCCGTATGGTACGCGCGGCCCGCAGGAGGATTGCCCGTCATCGAGGCCCAGTCTCCCAAGCTCTTCGCATCCCCTGCCGCCGGATCGGAGTTGGAGGCAGCTAAATCGAAAATAGATCCGCTCGAGAGATTGGAAATGCCATCGGTACCACCCCAAATAATCATTTTATAACTCGTAGCCGCGTTATTGGTGCTACCGGTCCAGATTACGCTATGACCGACGCGTGCCGTCGGCGAATAATTCGTATAAGAATTATTGAGCGGCCGCCACTTATTCTCCTTCGGATCGAAGATGCCGCCTGAATTGACATAGACAGTGGCACCACCCGTATCGCGGTAATAACCACCCCAGACGATCATTTTGTTCTTAATGTCATCGGGCCCAGAATTGCCCGTCCAGATTGCCGTGTGATAGGCGCGCTTCTCCGGAGCATTCGTCGAGCTCATTGCAGTCCAGGTGCCGCCCGAAGGATTGTAGATCGCTCCGTCTGAAAAATACCCGGTATCGTAAGTTCCATTGGTGCCGCCCCAGACAAGCATCCGATTTTTCGATGCATCGGCACCTGTCTCACCCGTCCAGACCGCCGTGTGCCCATATCGCGTCGAAGGGAGATCTCCCGAGACACCCGTGATCGTCCAACCGCTATTGGTGGTTGCGGTCACTGTGGCATATTGAGATTTTATCGTATTGCTCGAGTAGGACGCTCGAAGGCGATAATAATAGGTCACACCCGCGGTAAGCGGTTCGTGTAATTTTGAAGTGGAATCAAAATAAATCAACCCTACGGAAAACCAGCGGGGATCACTCTCCGTCAGATTTTCCGCTACGGTATTGTAATCCAAGTCGTAGGAATCCTCGCCGGCTACATCGGTCCATTGGACAGTAACAGAGGTATCGGTGGAGGTTTGAACGGTGAAATTCGTGGGAACGCCCGATCCCAAGGTAATCGTTTTAGTTACCCACGCGGAGACTTTATCTGGAGCAGAGAAAACACTGCGCATGCGGAAGGTATATTCCCCTCCCAATTGGAGAGCGCCTTGGGATGCCGTCGTAACCGCGCTCGAGTAATTTCCCATCGGTGTATAGGTAAGATCCGCCTTAATCTTATATTCAATGTCATAGGAATTCGCCTCGGTGTATCGATCCCAGGTTAGGGTGACCGTCACACCCGAAGCAGTTCCATTAAAGTTCACCGGCAAGCCTGAGATCGTG
>JAHFAF010000234.1 GCA_023250715.1 Pseudobdellovibrionaceae bacterium
CCTCCAGCCGAGAAGATAGCGGCCCCCGCGCCGGAACCCCCGGTAGAGGCACCTCCCGTGGAGCCGCCTGCTCCGCCGTCATCCGAAACGGCAGTTGAGGAAAAAGAAAGCGCGAAAGAATCCACCGACGGGCAGGGACCTCCCGAACAAATGGGCGACGGAAGGTTTGTTAATCTCTCCCTAGGGGTCAATTTCATTTTCCCAAATGCGCAGCTCTTTATACATATCTACCGCCATCTTGCATTTTCGGGCGGAGCGACACTCTTCTCCTATCCGAGTGACGCCGGAAAAATGAGTGGGCGAGGATTTCACGGTGCTTTGAACTATTTTGGAGAGCCAAGTTTCGGTGGTCTTTGGTTTCAGCTTGGAGTGGGTAAGAATTTACTTACGATCGAGCAAGGGGGGAGTAGTGAAACCTTTCCTTCACTCTCTGCACAGATTTCCTTTGGATGGCGTTGGACATTACTAGGGCATTTGAATTTCGGTTTTGGCGTCGGCGCAAACTATCTTCAAAAGACAAAAGAGACCCTCGATATTGGGATATCGGGCCTCTTTCCAGCGATCGAAATGGATTTGGGCCTTTCGTTTTGAGGTCTTTACTCGATCAACCCGTCCTTCCAAAGGCGATTCGAAAACTCCTTATAGGGAAGAATTTCGATCCCATCTTCAGTTTTTCTTGCCCTTTTTTCCAGGGACACAATGATTCGTCTTTTCACTTTGGGGTGATCGAGCAAGAGTTGGCGCAGGCCCTTGAGGTGATCTGAGTTAATATTCTGAGTGGCTTTTGCTTCAACGGCATAATCCATATCATTGATGATAAAGTCGACTTCCGCCCCGCTCGTCAGGCGCCAGTAGGCCAAATCATAGAATAATTCTGAATATTGGCGATGGGCGCAAAGCTCATGAAACACCCAATTTTCAAATGCCTTTCCGAAGAGCTCCCCTCCAGGGTTTAGAGCTCCTCGCTTCGCCAAATTATTCACCACTCCGACATCAAAGAAATAGAATTTTGGTGTTTGAATTACTCGTCTCTTGGGACGGCGAACATAGGCGGGGAGAAACGTTCCTAAAAGAGTATCTACTAGAATCTGAAAATATTCTTTAACAACGGGGCTTGAAACTCCACAGTCCCTCGAGATGGTAGAAAAATTTACGATTTCTCCGTCAGAGAGGCTCGCTGAAGTTAGAAAGTTGGAAAATGCGGGGAGATTTCGGACATACCCTTCCGCCGCGATTTCCTCTTTCAGATAATCTCCGACATAGGACCGCAAGAGCCTTTGAGGCGATGCGCTTAGGTAATGGCGAGGAAGGTAACCGTGGTTGAGCATTCTCACAAGATCAAACTCTGTTTGTAATTCTTCTGAAACAAAGCCAAATAGCTCATAACGGACGGCCCGTCCGCCCAGAAGATTTGCGTGACCGCGCCTTAGTTTTCTAGCGCTTGAGCCGCAAAGGCCGAAGGCGGCTTTTTTATTCTCTATGAGCCAATGCACTTCATCCAGTAAGGCTGGAACTTTTTGCACTTCATCTATGATGATCCGCTGCCCTGTTGAGTAGGGCGCAATTTCCTCTCGTAGCAAGGACGGAGAGGTCGTGAATCGCATGAATTCGTCGGTTTTGAGAAGGTCTATTCGAAGTGAATCTGGATACATTTCTTGCAGAAGAGAGCTCTTGCCCGTTTGTCTAGGCCCCCATAGAAAGAACGATTCTTTAGTATTCTTGGGAAGAGAAAGGAGTCTTTTAATCATAAGTATCACTTTAATTTATCATGATTATTTAAAGTAGTGAAACTCTCTTTTTGACGGGAGAATTCCGACGCTTGGTCTTCACGAGTCTATTTCGCGCTGCCCCTTGTCGAACGGCCTCCACTCTATTTGAATTTCTCCCATCTTTACTTAATGCCCAAAGGGAGAAAAACCGTGAAAGCTTATTTCCTGACCCTGGTAAGTTGTTTGGCCCTGTCCAATGTAGCTTCGGCTGCTCAATGGAAACTCGTCGCCGCAAAGACGTACCAATTTCCGTATGGCGTTTCTGTCTCGGATCCGATTGTTCTTCACGCGACGTCGAGCTCGGAACAACATGTGAAGGTGGGCTACACGGGCTCCACGGAATGTTATATCCAGGCCGAGCGCATCGAAGTGCAAACCCATCAAGGAACGCTCGCCCTTCTTCCAGATGCTCAAGGGGTGTTCAATCTTCCGGCGGCGGATATCACTCAAGCTGTGATCCATGCGCGTAGCTCGAAATGGTCCAAGGTAACCTGCACCGAAAGCCTTTACATTGAGACGGCTCCCTCGGTGGATCAGATGAAGTACTTAGGTTCTCTCAGCATCGAGCCCCAGGCGGGTGAGGTAGTCTTCAAACTCACCAGTGCCGCAAAGCTCACCCACTTTCAAATCGAAGTTCCGGCCTTTTGCAAAGCCATGAACATTGCCGATGCCGCCACGATGACGGAAGGGGAATGGGATAATGCCAAAATCGTCGATACCACGAACCGCATCTTTGAGGTGGGAGATGGTGCTGGGATTCGCATTTCCGCGATTCGGCTGATTCTCGAGGACACGGCCGACATGGCGTGCCCGATCAATGTTTACGGTCGAGTGAAGAAGTAGAGCCATTTCATGGAGCGAGGTTGGGACCGGGAAGCAGCAGTTGCGGGAAAGTTTTATTCCGGGAGTCCCCCCTCGCTCTTAAAAGAGCTCGAGGATTATCTTCAAAACAAAGAGCCAGATTCCAAGATTATCGCCGTCATGGCTCCCCACGCGGGCTACAAATATTCCGGAAAAATAGCGGCGGAGGCTTATCGACGGCTCGTCCCGCCCAAGAGGGCCATTATTCTCGCCCCCAATCATACCGGCCAGGGGAGTCGTATTTCCATTTGGGGAAAAGGCGTGTGGAGGACTCCGCTAGGAGAGGCGCATGTCGATGAGGAAGGTGCTCGCTGGCTTTTGAGCCAGGTTCAAATGGGCGAAGGGGATCGAGAAGCGCACAGGAATGAACATGCGATCGAGGTTCATCTTCCCTTTCTACAGTTTTTAAATCCTGAGATCCAAATTCTTCCCATTGTTCTCTCCCCCTTGTCCCCTGAGTATTGTGAAAAAATGGGGCGCCTTCTTGCCGAGCTCGTGCGAGAGGAGGGGAGCTTGCTCATCGCGAGTACTGATATGAGCCATTACATTCCCGCCGAGAGAGCGAAGGTGTTGGATAAGATGGCGCTCGATCGTGTGGTTCAAATAGACGGTCCCGGACTCTATAATGTGGTGGTGCAACAAGAGATCTCAATGTGCGGCTTTATTCCCACGACCTGTGTCCTCGAGGCTTTATCGGCGCTGGGTGGGGTTGAGGCGGAGCTTCTAAAATACGGAAATAGCGGAGAGGTGACGGGAGATAGGGATGATGTTGTGGGGTACGCGAGCGTTGCGTTTCGAAGACAATGAATGTTTGGAAAAAATCTTTTTGGTTCTTAATCGTTGTCACTGTTTTTGCGGCCGTGTTTTATCACGTTTCACCGGTGGCAAAGGGCGATCCGGATCGGTACTTTCATCTTGCCATTGCCCGGCAAATTTCCGAACAGGGGATGCTTCGCAGCCTTCCCCAGGTGGAAAATTTGAAGTGGGGAAACGCTTACCCCAATGGGTATTTCCTTTTTAGCCTTCTCACGGGTGCGGCCTATCGGATGGGGGGAGAAAGAGCTGCTCTCTTCGTAGGGCCCATTCTCGTTGTTTTATTGCTGGCCATCCTTTTTATTTTTGCTTGTGAGTGGGTTGAACCCTGGCTCGCCGCTTGGATTGCGCTTGCGGGAATTCTTTGCCCGGAGTTTGCTCTGAGAGCCGTGGCATTTCGACCCCATCTTTTGGGGATTGCTCTCGCGATTCCTTTGGTCATCGCGATCTATAAGCAGCGTCCCTTTTGGGTCCTCCTCTTGAGCGCTCTTTTTTCCCTGAGCTATCACGCGTTTTATATACCTCTACTTTTTCTCCTCGTGAGCGTGGCCGCTGAAATTTTCTACCGGGAGCGGGTTACTTCTATCGTTCTTTGGGGGCTTGCGGGCTTGGCGTTGGGAATTTTCCTTAACCCTTCTTTTCCGCATCACCTGCAGAGTTTACAGGTGAATCTCGGTTCCGCATTCGGCTGGGTACTTGGGCCCACGGAAGCCTCTGTCGAGGTACAGCCCCTTTCCTGGGGCGAGATGTTGGGATCCTTTAGTTACTTCTTTATTATTCTGGGTTACGGGCTTTGGGAGATTTCCACGGGGGCGAGAAAAGAACGGGACGTGGCTCTCATTTTGACCGCCTGCCTTTTCTGGGGCTTGGGACTCATTACCGGCCGAGCCATTGAGCTTGCGGTGCCTCTTTCTCTCGTAGCGATTGCCGTTATCGTCGGTAAAAGTGGCCACAGGCTTAGGCTTCAGGCAATTGTCCCGATGTTAGGAATTCCCTTTCTTCTCCCTTTTTCACTTTTTCTCTTGAAGGAGCCGATGGAGAGTTCCCCCACACGCGAATTCGAAGCGCTTCGGCAAATTCCTGCGACGGAAAAGGGAAAGAAAGTTTTCAACTGCGATTGGGAGACGGGGTCCCTCGTTCTCTACCAAAGGCCTGATTTGAGGTTCGTGGATCTTTTGGACGCCCATTTTTTGCAATATAGTGACCCGTCTCTACATTCCGCGCGGCTCAGTCTCAAACAAGGCATTGTGGGCTTTCCTTATGGGATCATCCGCAACCTTTTCGATGCCGACTATATTCTCTGCAAAAACCCCGGACTGAATGCTCAGCTCGATCTTGATCCGCATTTTAAAAGACTCTATCCGAGGGTCGGCTCGTTACCCGGCCCGTATCTTTTCCAAGTCTCCTCAAAACCTCTTTCAAATTTTCTCACGCGCTTTGAGGCGGCTGAGTTTCCGCCCGCGGAAAAGCAGACCTATGTTTTCTTGACTCCGAAAAAGGCATTAGGGTGGGTCGAGGTAAGCCCCCAGGCCCCTTCTCCCTTTCTCGACCTCTATTCTTGGATTCAAGAGATTGGAGAAGAGATTGCGGTCGAGGGAAGTGTGCTGTGCGCGGCCGTGCGACCGACTCTCGCGGAACTGAAAACACATTGGGGGGCCACGGCTTTGGGAGTCGGAGGCGGGGCTAGAATCAGACTCTGGTGGAACGACGAGCCTCTTTTTCTTTCCAATCAAGCAAGTCAGTTCCCTCACCTCGTGAACGATCTAGTGAAGCTTCCTCACCCCCTTAGAGCAGGCGATCGTCTGGCGGCAGTGGTGTGTTCCCGTTTGGGCTTTAGTTATATGGGACTTTCGCTTTCCTTCTGGAATCCGGTAGAAATTCGCTCCCTCTGCGAAGAGAGGGCAAGTCATCTTCCCGCCCCCCAAGATGGTCTTCCTTGGCGTTTTCTAGGAAATGGAAGCGAGGGCTGTCAGGCCTCCTCTGCCCACCCCAATCTTTTTCCCTGACGTTACGGGAGACTGCCCGTTTTCCCTGCCATTCTCTTGACTTACCTAATGGCCGGTGATTGCATGGCCGGCATTATGAGCTTAGAGGAAAAGACCCAAGCGCTCCAAGCGAAGCACCAAGAGGCTGAGCTTGGCGGCGGAATCGAGCGCATCCAACAGCAACACGAGCGGGGGAAAATGACGGCGCGCGAACGCATTCATTTTCTTCTGGATGAGGGCTCCTTCGAGGAGATCGACAAGTTCGTCACTCACCGTTGCTCCGATTTCGAAATGGAGAAGAAGAAGTTTCTCGGTGACGGTGTTGTCACCGGTTACGGGACAATTTCTGGAAGACATGTCTATGTCTACGCTCAAGACTTTACGGTTTTTGGAGGTTCTCTCTCCGGGGCTCAGTCGAACAAGATTTGTAAAATTCTCGATCTCGCGATGAAGAACGGGAAGCCGGTCATCGGAATCAATGATTCGGGGGGGGCGCGCATTCAAGAAGGGGTGGAGTCGCTCGGTGGGTATGCCGAGATTTTCTGGCGCAACACTCAAGCTTCGGGCGTGGTCCCTCAGATAACTGCAATCCTTGGCCCCTCGGCAGGGGGAGCTGTGTATAGCCCCGCTATTACGGACTTCATCTTCATGGTGAAGAAATCGAGCTACATGTTTTTGACGGGCCCGGATGTGATTAAGACCGTCACTCACGAAGATGTGAGTATGGAAGAGCTTGGTGGAGCGGTTACTCACAGCACGCGAAGCGGCGTTTGCCATTTTGCAAGCGATGACGAGAAGAGCTGCCTCATTTTGATTCGCGAACTTTTGAGTTATTTGCCGTCCAATAATGTGGACGATATTCCTGTTGTGCAGACGAACGATCCGGCGGAGAGAACGGAATCGAAGCTTCGCACTCTAGTCCCGGAGAGCTCAAAGCAAGCTTACGATATGAAGGAGCTTGTCGAGGGTGTGCTGGACGACAATTATTTTTTCGAGGTTCAAAAGGACTTCGCGCAGAATATCATCGTGGGCTTCGGGCGATTGAATGGTCGAAGCGTTGGAATTGTAGCGAACCAGCCGAAGGTTCTCGCCGGTTGCCTTGATATTAATGCATCTCTTAAGGCCGCGCGTTTTGTCCGTTTCTGCGATGCTTTCAATATTCCCCTTGTCACGTTCGTAGACGTGCCTGGATTTTTACCAGGAACCGAACAGGAATTTGGGGGGATCATCCGACACGGAGCAAAGCTCCTTTACGCGTATGCCGAAGCGACAGTACCCAAAATTACGGTCATCGTGAGAAAGGCCTACGGCGGAGCTTACTGCGTAATGGCGTCGAAGCACCTTCGAGCCGATATAAATTTTGCGTACCCCACAGCGGAAATCGCGGTAATGGGACCGGATGGCGCGGTCGCGATCATTTTCCGCGGCCAATTGCAGAAGGCAGCGGCTGCCGAGGCAGAGAAGCAACGGCTCGTCCAGGACTACTCGGAGCGTTTTGCCTCTCCCTTCAAGGCGGCGGAACTCGGGTTTGTCGATGAGATTATCTTTCCAGAAGAGACA
>JAHFAF010000235.1 GCA_023250715.1 Pseudobdellovibrionaceae bacterium
AACCCCTTCGACGGCAAAAGCTCGATCATCCAATTGAAGAGTATTTACATCGACCCTCACATCGGGGGGGAAGGCGTCGCTAATAGCTTTGATCATTCCCATCATTGGCACTCGCGATTTGGACATCATCTTTAGTTTTTGCTCAAGCTCGTTATTCTTCTGATCAATGAATTTTTTGAGGTCCCGTGGATTAGAGGTGAGTCCATTCTTAAGCTTTACCGGAACAGCGGGGAATGTTTGGGCAAAGGCTTTGCGGAGCTCTTCTGTGGCAATTTTAGATTCCTGTTGGGCGAGAATTCCAGCGACGAAAACATGAACAAATAGAATCGCCGTCAATATTCCCGTGAGAGTCAGAAGAAGAACGACGCTAGGCTCCTTTAGGAAAGCACTAATTTCATTGAGGGAGGTTCCCTTTGCGGCCTCCTGCTGTCGGAAATTGAAGAGTATTCCACTGCCACGAGAGAAAACCGTGGTTCTGCCAAGGGGCTCGGCGAATCGATATTCATCGGCCTGTTGCAAATCTCCTTTTAGGGAAAACCCTTCGAACGGGTGAAAGAAGCGTGCGGTAAGGCCAATGCGTTTTCGGAATAGGTTTTCAATTCCCCAGGTCTTGGCAGTTCCGCCCGTCAGTAAGGCACTTTTCACATCCAATTTATAACTATTTCGGAATGCGACGAGACTGTGGTTCAGATCTGCGATGAAGGGAGCGAATGCTTCATTGGCCGCCTCCATGAGCTCCGCGTTGTCTTTGGCGTTTTCATCATCGAGCTTTAAGTCGTTCATCTTGAGGCGTTCCGCCTCCTCGAGGGAAACTCCCATGGACATTGCGATGGACTGGGTGAGGTTGGCCCCTCCCCAGGCGATGCTTCGAAAAAGCATCAACCGATCCTGGTCGACAATGGCGACGTTTGTTTTGAGGTGGCCGATATCCAGGAGGACAAGGGGGCACTCGAATTTGTCGGGAAGTTTTGGGTCCACCTGTGAGAGATAAAGGTTGAGCATCCCCATTCCCTCGAAAGTGAGCCAATCTGGGTCGACGCCAATGGAGTTGAGCCATGCAACATGGTTCGTCACAAAACGTTTTGGGGCGATGGCCGCAAAAACAAGACTCCCCTCTTTCGTACGACTAACGAAATGTTCGATGATGGCATCGTCCAGCTTAAAAGGGACGTTGTCTTCAAGCTCGAATCGGAAGGTTTTCTCGACCTGTTTTCTTTGTTTGATAGGGATGGGTAGAAATCTCAATGCGATTTGGGCTGCGGGAAGGCTCGTCACAATTTTTTCAGGATGGCTCGGTAAGCGTGCTAGTAGCTGAGTGATTGCCTGGCGGTAGGTTTCCGTGGCGTCGGAAATTTGCAGTGGAAGACGGACTTCATGAAAATCGAGGATTTCCGTTCGGCGGAAACGGGATTCCATCTCGACTGCCTTAAGACTCCAAGTTCCAAATTCTATGCCTAGGATTCGCATGTATTAACTCTCATTCCAATACAAGACTTTTAGGGCGGTGGCATCTTTTGCCGCTTGTTGATCCGCTTGGGTCAAACAGGAGTTTAAGGTATTAGGTATTTTACAGCAGTTTTGACCATTTTCCTGGGTCCATTGGCCGGCCAGATCTACACAAGACTTTTCATCCTGAGGCTTGGTGATGCACCTTCCAGGGGTGCCCGCATACTCGTACCACGCCATTCCGGGTTTTGCGTCGCAGGCCGCCTTATTGGTGACGGAAGGATCCACCCCACCCCCTTTTCCGGTGGTGAAGGCGACGGCGACCCGGATCATTCTCTGAACGGAGCTGGCGCTCTTATTGACCATGCCGAGCGATTCGACGAGAAAACTCTGGGAATTGACCGTGAATGGGTATTCTTTTTCATTGTCGTAGAGGTTCTTGAAGCCGTTCCGATTCAAGGGGCCGGTGACAAAATCTACAAATTGCTTCTCATTTGCCCAGGAACCGCCGAGACGTTCTTTTTCCTCCTGGATTCTTTTGATGTCGTCATCCGTGAAATCCAGATACAGGGCTCGAAGAACGGTGGAGGTGGCTGTATTGATGTTGATCTTACCATCGTAGGAAAAAACGGTAAGATACGGCTTCATTTTCGAGAAAAGGTGTTCATCTATTCCCTGTACTAAGCGAAGTTCATCCAAAGTATAAAAGCGGCCTCGCTTGGCCTTATAGGGAGGATCCTGCTGTTCGTAGTAGGAGTCTTTGCTCCCTCCGTTTACCCTATCCGATCCGGGGCTGATCCAATCCATGATATTCAAGACCACCTCTTCGGGCTTGAGGTTGGGGTATTCCTCGTTCGGGTTATCCGATTCCTTGAGGAAGTTATCCATGAGGTTGATCAATAGCTTTCCTACGTACTCGTAAAGGGTCTTGGGCTGATCGGAAAACGAAAATCTACGGCCCCGTTGGGCAGCGGGAACCTCCAAAAAATTCAAATTGATCTTCGAGGCTTCGGTCGTGATCACGTGAGTGGATTGTCCGTCGGTCACTTTCGTCACCTTTAGAGCCTTTTCCGCGGAGTCTTTATCCGTGCCTTCCAGTTTCTTCACCGTCTCGCCCGTTGGCGGGAAAGCAGGAAGGGGAAGGTTCCAAATCGAATCTAAATAGGGATCGAGCGGAAAATTCTTAGCCAGGTTTTTAATTTCGGGAGAGCGCTTTGCTTTCCCAAAAAGCGTAATTCTCAATAACCCGATTCGCACTCCGGACTTCGCCAGGTAATAGGCCTGGAGCTGATTCAAATCGTTATAGGCCAGTTTTCGCTCTACCATCGCAGCATATTGAAACTCAAAAAGCATGATGCTGATGATCATCATGGCGACGAGGACAGTTAATAAAGCGGCCCCGCTTGAATCCATGAGATTGCTTCGCTGTGCTCGCAAAACCATCAAAAGTTCACCAAAACGGATTGGTTGTTGGGGAAGGCAACCTTAAAGCTGGTTTCCATTTCCAGCTTTTCTTTCCCCTGCCCTATCGCCAGGTGGACACGGACAGCATAGGGGAAGCGATCTCTAGTATCCGCATTATCTGAATTCCAATCGTCCACCCACTTCTGCTGTTTATCGTCCCAGTATTTAAAATCGAGCGAAGCGACGTTATCCACCAGGGTGTAAATCTGGCCCCCCTGGTAGAGATCGGCGTCGATGAATTCACTCTCGCGCTTCATGAGCGAGCTGGATGTTGCTCCCTCTTTGCGCTGGAGGAAATAGGAAATTTCCGTTTGCTCGCATTCCTTTTTTCCTGCGTAGTACACACGGTGGCTAAGGGACGTGAAAACTAATTCGTTCTTGCGTCCGTCAAATAGACTGTGGGGGACCCCTTGCTGATTATTCACGGCCTGTTTGTTCTCGGCCCCTAAATCATCGTAAAGAACGTGAAATGCCTGATTGAGATCGAACCGCATGAGAGAAACCGCCGCCCTGAGATCGTTGTAGAGATCCATCTCCTCAAAGGCTGCGTTCTTAGTGTTTTGCAATTGGGTGATGTGCTTCACCGTCGCAACTCCAATCAGAGTAAAGATTGAGAGCGCGAGCATCAACTCAATGAGTGTGAATCCGGAGCGGTTCATTTGCCTGCCGCCTCCCCACCGACTGCCGAGAGCGTGAGCGGAAGATCGTACCGTACGAAATGAGTTGTCAGAGAAATCGACTGCTTTTGTTTTCCCTTTATCCAATAGACTTCGGTGTGAAGCTCTCTGAGTGCCTTGGTGATGTAGTCGCTCGCGGTCTGAAGGATGAGCTTTTGAATCATGTTCTCTTTCGAGGTCTGCTCCTCCTCTTTGTTATCCCCAGAGGCCGCGGCCACTTTAGCGGCCGCCTCGGAAATATTGAAGTCGATTTCTTCGCAGGTTCTAATCCATGAAAATTTCTCGTTAGGCGGGGGGAATTTTCCCTCTTTCTTCTTTTCGCACCCCTTTTCAATTCCTTCCGTTTCCACTTTGGTTTCTAGTTCCACCATGCTGTTTTGAAGAAGCCATGTGGCAACGCTCATTTCCTTGGCATCTAAAGTAGCTCTGACTGACCCCCGGGCAATATTTACCGAGGCCAGTGCCGCAAGGACAAAGATCAGCATCGCAACCATGACTTCGATGAAGGTGAATCCCGCCATCGACAAGGTTGCTTCGTCGCTGCTCCTCGCAATGACGGGTTTGAGGGAGCTAGTCGAAGTCAATTTTTCGCTCCCTGAGAATGTCTACTCTTCCCGATGTCGGCCGAATGAGGAGCGAATAGCCTGGTTCCTTGTTACCCTCTTTATTCAAATAAAGAATCGCCTGGTCGTTAAACCCATTCGGGAAAAAATATACATAGGCGATCCCGTCCTTTCTTAGCCCCTCTCTTTCCTTAAGGACCCCTTCAATCACAATTCCCTGGGGCATCGGCGTCGGCTTCTTGCCGTATTTATCCACAAAGGCGAAATTGCTAGGCTCCTCTTCTCTCTTAGCGCCCTTCTTCTTGGGTGGGGGAGCCACCTCTTGGCTTAAGAGCTCAAATCTTTTCTGACTCTCCACCCAGTAGGTTGCGTGTTCGAAATCTACCGCCAGACGATAGACGCTACTTAATAGAATGGAATCATTTCGGATGGTGCGGATCAGGCCGACGAACTTTCGGGTCGTAGAATTAAGGCGAGTATAGGTTACCCGCGTAATAGCAGGTAACCCCATGGAAAGCACAAGAGACACGATCGCAATGACGATCATGATCTCTACGAGCGTGAACCCCGGCTTGCATCGAGAGGGTCTATTCCGACTTGATGTCGTCTTCGTTGCCGGCGTCACCATCCGGTCCGTCGGATGTGATTGTAAAATTTTGGTTATCCTCGCATTCATAACGATAAGGGTTGCCCCACGGATCTTTTGTCAGCTCTTTCTTACCGAAGTACCCACCGTCGGGATAATTATTAGGAACTTTTCCGACAGAGGGTTTCTTGATCAGGGCGTCTAATCCCTGGGCGGTGCTTGGGTAATTGTTATGTGCCAGGTAGTAGGCTTGGAGTGCCTGCTGGTACGAGGCGATTTGAATCGCTGCGCCGTCGATCTTGGCTTTCTTGTATTGCTGAATCACCTTCACACCGACGAAGCTAAAGAGCATGCCCACGATCGCCAGCACGATCATGATTTCGACCAAGGTGAACCCTCGGTCTTTACGTCTTTTGTTTTCTTGCTTTCTCATTTCTATCTCCCGTTTATCCGCCCGCTGAACCCAAATTATTCAATTGGAGCATGGGCATGAAAATGGACAGAGCCACAAGCGCTATGATTCCACCCATGATGAGAATCATAAGAGGCTCGAGTAATCTTGTCATCGACTTGATGGCGGTATCCACTTGGCTGTCGTAAGCATTAGAGACCACATTGAGCATCTCCTCTAGCTCACCGGTTTTTTCCCCTACCGCGATCATATGGGTCAAAATAGGGGGAAACTGGCCACTGGCTTTGAGCGGACCGGCAATGGTCTTTCCCTCGGCAATGCTCTCGCGAGACTGAATCAATGCTTTTCGAATAACCGCGTTATCGACGACGTCCTTGACGATATCGATGGCTTCCAAGATTTGAACACCGCTGCCGGTTAGGGTGCTGAGTGTTCTTGCGAAACGGGAAATAGCGATCATCCGGCGCATTTTTCCGTAACCGGGAATCTTCAGAGAGAGGGCGTCCCACCATTCCCGGCCCTTTTCGGTGCTCGTGTACCATTTGAAGAAAAAGAAAGTCCCTGCCATGGCGGCGATGATGGTGAACCATTGCTTGGACATAAAATCGGAAATCGCGATCATGACTACCGTCAGCGTTGGAAGCGCCATTTTAGATCCTGCAAAGACCTCGGTAATCTTTGGTACGGCAAACGCGAAAAGAAAAATGGTGATACCCATTCCGGCCACCATCATGAAAAGAGGGTAGGCCATCGCTCCCCAGATCTTATTCCTCAATTCGTATTGAGCTTCTGCGAAATCTGCGAGGCGGGTCAATACAAGATCTAAGTTGCCGCTCGCTTCGCCGACTTGAATCATGGCGATAAAGATGGGGCTAAAGACTTTCGGAAATAGCCGGCAGCTTTCAGCAAGGGACTTACCCTCGTTCACGTTCTCACGCACTTGGGACATGATGGACTTTAACTTTGTGTCATCAGTCTGCTCGACGATCGCGGAGAGCGACTCATCCAACGGGATTCTCGCCTTGATGAGTGTGGCAAGCTGTCGGATCATCAGGGTCAAATTCTTGAGTTTGACGCTACCGCCGCTTCCTCGTCTGGATCGAGCTGTGGTGCCTTTGTCTTTGCTCTTATCGAGAGACTTTTCCTTTAGATCCGTGGGAAAGATTCCCTTTTGCTTGAGCTTGAGGCGCGCGGACTTTGAAGAATCGGCCTCGACCACTCCTTTGGCGGCCTTTCCCCCTTCCCCCATTCCCTTGTACTCAAAGATTGGCAACGTTACTCCTGAGTTACGGACACTAGTTCTACCGCTGAGGTGACACCCTCCAACACCTTCTGAATTCCATTCTGTCGGAGGGTGACCATGCCTTTTGCTTGAGCGGCTCGTTTTAAAACGGCTGAGTCCGTTTTTTCCATGATGAGTGTTCGCGTATCATCATCGATGATCATCATTTCGTGCACCACCATGCGGCCCTTGTACCCCGTTCCGCCACATTCATTGCAACCTTTGGCAGTCGCTATTTTTTTCCCGCCGAACGTGTTTTTATCTAACCCTAAGTTTTCAAGCTCGATTTCGGCCGGCACATGGAACTGCACACATTTTTTACAAACTTTTCTTACGAGGCGTTGGGCAAGTACCGCGAGAAGGGAAGAAGAAACAAGGAAGGGCTCTACTCCCATATCGACGAGTCGGGTGACGGCGCCGGGTGCATCATTCGTATGAATCGTCGCGAACACCAAGTGTCCCGTGAGCGAGGCTTGAATCGCGATTTCAGCTGTTTCCTTATCGCGAATTTCACCGACCATGATGACGTCGGGATCTTGCCGTAAGATC
>JAHFAF010000236.1 GCA_023250715.1 Pseudobdellovibrionaceae bacterium
CTTTGTTGGCAATCTCAAACACATCACTAGTAGAGGTCACCAGCATCGCCGATCTCCCGGCGAGAAAATTCTGAACAGCTGGATCCCAACCGCGGCCGACATTCGAAAAGGTCCCTTCTTTCACCATATCCGCCCACAGCTGCACAAACCCTACCGCCTCCGGACGAAGGAAATTCGCCTCCATTGCGCGGTGGCCATTTCTTCCATTATCGGGATTAACGAGCGGCTGGCCCTGGCGTGCGAGAAATTGCTCGAAGAACCAAGAATGCAGCGGCCAGGTGAGACCCGTGGATTTCGTCTGCGGATTCGTAAGCTTTTTTGCAATGGATCGAAGCTCAGTGAAAGTTTTCGGAGCGGCGGGAATACCCGCTTTGGCGAATAGAGTCGCGTTGTAATAAAGAATGGGATTCGAAGTAGCAAAGGGAAGCGACTGCCAGCGCCCACCCACCTCATAATAGCGCCTCACCTGAGGAAGAATTTGATCGGTGGGAAAGCTAGGATCTTTTTCCACGAAATCCTGAAGCGGAGTCGTTCTTCCCGTATCCACCATGACTTGCGTACCGATGTCGGTAATCTGAACGACGTGGGGCCCGCGTTTCGCGAGCATGGCGGTCCGAGTTTTATTCAACCCCTCTTCGTAGTTTCCAACGAACTGAACAAAGGCATGAATCTTTCCCTCGTTCGTCTTATTAAACTCTTCGATGAGCTCACCGAGAAGCTTTCCCTTCGCTCCGGACATGGAATGCCAGAACTGGATCTTGATCGGCTCTGCATTCGCAACCGAGGAGAGAATGAGGAGAAAAAAGTACCTACGAGCGTAGCGAAGCAGTCTCATTGAAATTGCTCGATCGGTGAGATTGCTTCCCCTTCGGCTCGCAAATTCCGTGATCATCCCTTTAACCCACTCATCGTCATGCCTTTTACAAATTGCCGTTGGGTCGCAACGAACAAAAGGACTGAAGGGGCAATCAACATCGCGGTGGCCGCCATAATCACGCCCCAACTCGTTGATTCATTTTGAGATCGAAACATTCCGATTCCAATTTGGGCGGTTTGCATTTCCGTGCTTTGGGTGACTACAAGGGGCCAAAGATATTGATTCCAAGCATTCACAAAAGCGTAGATTCCGAAGGCCAGAATCGCGGGCCAGGAGAGCGGAACCGCGAACTGGAGGAGAAAACGCAAGCGAGAGCCGCCGTCCATATAAACCGCTTCCTCCAACTCCTTCGGCAAAGTCCTAAAAAATTGGTAAATGAGAAAGATTCCAAAGCCAGAGGCTGCAAAAGGAAGGATGAGTCCCCAGTAAGTGTCGAGTCCATCCCACGCGGCCAAGGTGTAATAGTTCGGTATGATCGTCACCTCTCCCGGCACCATCATCGTCGCTAAGATAAACCCAAGCGCCAAGGACTTTCCCTTAAATTCGAGCCTTGCAAGAGCAAAGGCCGCAAGAACGGCGGTCGCCACCTGGAGTATGGTCATCGCACCTGCAACAAATAGGGAGTTCAAAAGAAATCGGCCAAGAGGAGCCGCGGCCAAAGCCTCTCGATAATTTGCAAAGTTCAAGGCCTTCGGAAGAAGATTCGGCGGATACTGGATCACCTCGCCGCCCACCTTGAAGGAAATGCAAAGGAGGTAGAACACCGGAAAGAACTGCAAAATTGCCGGAATGAGGAGCAGAAGAGTGGCGATTTTTCTGTAGCGGTCAACCATAGTGCACTCGGGCTTTAGCAAACCGGAATTGGAAGATTGTCGCTACCATTAGAATGAGAAACAAAAACATCGCTTCGGCGGAGGCAAGGCCCGACTGAAAATTTACAAAAGCGTCCTGGTACAGACGATAGACCAAGGTGTCCGTGGCCCCTGCAGGCCCGCCACCCGTGAGTATGTGAATCTGTCCGAAACTCTGAAACGAGTTGATAATGGAAACGACTGTGACGAAAAATATAGTGGGCGAAAGTATCGGAAGAATCACGTAACGAAAACGTTGAAGTGCGTTCGCTCCGTCCATCCACGCCGCTTCCTTGAGCTCAACAGGTACCGAAGAAAGACCCGCGATAAAGAAAATTACATTGAAGCCTATCTCTTTCCAAACTGTTGCAATACTCACGGCGACCATGGCCCAGCGGGGAGAGCCAAGCCAGTTGGGGCCCGTGAGACCAATCATCTCAAGAATGTAATTTAGGTATCCCGCCGTCGGGTTGTACAAAAAGATCCAAAGCATCGCAGCCATCGCAGAAGAGATCGAGACCGGCATAAGAAAGATAGTGCGGAAGAAACTTCTCAAATACGGATTGGCATCGAGTCCCATCGCAATAAAAAGACTTAGGATGATGGAAGGAATCACCGTGAGGGCCATGAAGACAAAGGAGGTTCTTACACTTTGCCAGTACTCGGGTGAAGTGACCAAAGATTGGTAATTCTCTAACCCCACAAAATAAGTCAGGCGGGAGAAAGGATCCACGTCCTGCATACTTAGGTAAAAAGATTGAAAAGCCGGATAGAAGACAAAGACTGAAAGGATCAGAATCGTCGGAGAGAGCAACACCCACGCTAGCCCCGGTGCCGGCTTCACGTTCTCTTCCCGTCCTTATCGAAAAAGAAGAGCTCCTTTTCATCGATTCCCACCTTCACCTTGGAATCGAGTTGCGGGAACGGAGCACTCTTTTGCTCCGCTACGAGATTGGAAGGCCCGACTCGCACGTGAACGTATGCTGTGGATCCCAGCGGCTCGACGAGTGTCACCGTTCCCTCTCCCAAGGAAAGTCCTTTTCCGTCGATATGGGTAGCTTCGGGCCTAAAACCCACGGAGTCAGCATCTTTTGGCCCGTTCCCGGGAAATGCCGAAACGGGAATGAAATTCATGGAAGGAGTTCCGATGAAAGAAGCGACAAACTTCGTTTTCGGATTCCGGTAGAGCTCGAGTGGAGGCCCCACCTGCTCGAGAAACCCCATATGCATGACCGCCACTCGGTCCGCCAAGGTCATTGCTTCCACTTGATCGTGAGTCACATAGACCACGGTCGAGCTCAAACGTCGGTGAAGCAGAGATATCTCCGAACGCATTTTCACACGCAATTGCGCATCCAAATTCGAAAGAGGCTCATCAAAGAGAAAAACCGACGGACTGCGGACCATCGCTCGCCCCATGGCCACGCGTTGCTTTTGTCCGCCCGAAAGCTGTCCCGGTTTCTTGTGCAAATGTTCTTGAATGGCCAAAACTTCAGCGGCCTCATTCACTCTTCTTTCGATTTCGGCCCGCGCCACTTTCGCAAGCTTCAACGAAAAGGCCATGTTGTCGAACACCGTCATGTGCGGGTAAAGCGCGTAGTTTTGGAAAACCATCGCCACCCCCCGCTCCTGAGGGGTGAGATCGTTCACTACTTTTCCGCCGATTTTGAGAGTTCCCGAGGTGATGCCCTCAAGGCCCGCGATCATTCTCAATAGCGTACTCTTCCCACACCCCGAAGGGCCCACTAGTACGACGAATTCGCCCGGGGCAATGGAGAGGTCAATGCGATGTAAAACCTCGTTATCCCCGTACTTTTTCCGGACTTCTTGTATCTCAACTGACGCCATGACTCACCGCAGTAATGGGTAACATAGGAAAAAGGTACGGCATACCTTTTTCCGGCTAGAAACCCAGACTGTATTCGGCGGTAGCACCGTATTGATAGATACGGTCGGCAGGGGTGGTCACGCTAACCCTACCCCCCGATGTCGACACGTCTTCGCTAAAACTGTCCCCTCGAGAAACACAACTAAAGTAAGGGGTGAGACGAATGCCTGAGCTCGATTCAGCGAATCGGTAGCCGATTGGAAACTCAACGTTATAGCCCAAACCCGGCCGATGAAAGAAACTTGCTGAACCTGTCGAAATGGAAGGAAGGTAATGCGTGCTAAGATTAATGAGGGAAAGATTGGGTCCCACGACAAGTGCAAAACTCCACTGGCCTAAGTCTGCAACCGCTCGAATCCCCGCCTTTAAGACAGTCCAGCTACTGAGCACCCAATAGGTACCGCCAGGCTTACGATAGGAGTTAAGGAAAATAAACCCCATGTACCCTTGCAATTGAAATTTTTCCGCCCATAACAATCGATAGCCAAAGTTAGCATCGCCCGAGAAGAAAATGCCAGCACCCGGGCCTTGGATGGCCGACCCCAAGGGACTGAGTCCTGAAAACGTCGGCGAGCCAAAACCTAGTGTTGCTTGTCCCCAACCGACCCATTCTTCGGAAGCGTCATCAAACTCGATTCCGAATTTCACGCCGGGGAGTAGCCCTTTTTCCGAGATATCCGCCGTGCGCTTACTAGCGTAGTCCCATTGAAATGCACCCGCTCCAAACTGCATCGATCGGTGATTCCTTTCTTTTGTCTCATCGGCCAACGCAGGTGAAAGGGAAAAGAGGATTACGAATGAGGCAAAAATCTTCATGGCACGGGATTCTAGCACAGCTGCTCGAGACCACGGCCTTGCTGAATCAGAGGAATATAGGTCTCCAGTTCTTCACGAGTTTTTGCATCGGTAAGATCGACCGTTTGTTTTCTTTCGGCGGAGAGATAGGCCGCCATCACCAAACGCGTGATTTCCAGCCCGTAAGTGAAGGGCAGAAGCGCGTGCTGCCCTCGCAAAAACGAGCGAGTAGCATCTAGATTTTCATCCACATAGCCATAGAGATCCGCTTCGTTCGGTTGTACTGCAAGAAGACCGCGGCTCGCCGTACTTTTTTCTAGTGCCGTTTCCTGATCGGCTACTTGGCTCGAGGCCGCATCGCCAATGAAAATCGAAAGCGGAGAGACGAGTGTGTTGATCTCGAATGCATAGCCGGGACCCATCCCATCCATAAAAAGGCGCAAGCCCTGTTTATCGAACATCCAGGAATCGGTGAATTGAGCTTTTACCCTCTGGCCTGTTTCGGGGTTTTTGTAGGTCACCACTCCCGTCGCAAAATCCTCCGCCGGAGTTTTCGAATAATCCACGCCCCGCTCACGCAAGAGTTTTTCGCGCCATTGCGGCTGTCCCCACTTCAATAGAGCGACTTCGCAAGTTACAGATTGGGGTTCCAAGTAGGTGAGTGGCTTTCCGATGGGATTCAATGCGTACCAACCCACTGCAATACTGTGGCAGCCCATATCGGAGAGAACACCACCGCCCTGTTTCGTCGGATCCCAGAACCACGGCATGTGTGGCCCCGCGTGCTCTTCCGCCGAGCGCGTGAGAGAAAGCGGGCCCATGGATTTTTGTTGGGGTGCCAACTGCTGGAGCTGGGAAGTAATCGCCTTCATGTGGATTTGGTTTTCGAAATAGGAAGTGAGAAGTTTCCCTTCTTCAGCGAGACGCACCATCATACGCGCCTCTTTCATATTGCGGCCGAGAGGTTTGTCACACATAACGGCGTAGACCAGAGCACCCGCTTTTCTCGCGGCGACAATTTCTTCCATCGCTTCCAGGCGAGCGTAGTTCGGGCAATAGAGAGCAATTGCATCGACTGCATTGGCCATTTCGGTAATCGAAGAAAAAATCTTCGTAGGCCCGAGATCCAGCTCTTCGGCCATGCTAGCCAGTCGCTCGGCACCGGAGCGCTTTAGAATTCCGGTCAATTCCATGGCCCTAACCTGGGCCATCGCTTTAATTTGAAATTCAGCAATAAAACCACTGCCGACAAATCCAACTTTCAGTTTTTTCATAGGGATACCGTCGGCTGCAAACGTACAGCCCGATAGCCGCCGAGCCTACGGAAGTAAAAATACAGAAAGGAAAAGACAAAAGTCAGAAAAACCGGAACGAGGGAAACTCTTCGATAGGTCATCGAAGCCGAATAGTGGTGTGCCGTCGCAACCGCTTCTTTCGCTTCCGGCCGACTTTCCAATGCCATGAGCTTTCGCTGATCGAGTTTGCCATCCGTCATGACTTCAGCGTGTAACGTGGATGGCAATGCCTCTAACGTATAGAGATCCTGCAAGGACCCCATGACGGGCGTCATCACCCAGCCCACGCAAAACATTCCCGCCCCTCCAACGAGCCCCATGAGGAGTGCTCCACCTTTCGGAAAGCGCTCGGCAACGACGCCGATCATCGTTGGCCAAAAGAACGTCTTTCCGACTCCAAACACAGTCGCTGCAACAACCACATCTCGTGCAGTGGTGGCACCAGAAAGACCATAGAGGCCAAGTGCGGCCAATACCGACGATAAAGTGAGAAGCCCCAGAGGACTCAAAGAAGTAAGGAGTGATCCCGCTAGGAACTGGCGCAAAATAAACATAATGCCCGCCGTATAAACAAGGAGGAGCACTCCTTGAATGCCGACGAGATTTTGAAGCATGCTACCGATCCACTGATCAGGCCCAAGCTCCGTCGCCGCGGTCAGCATCATGAGGCCCATGAATACAATGAAGAGCGGCCGCTTCACCTCACCCCACATCTCGCGGTAACTCACGCCGCTCGTCACCCGCTCTGTTTCCGGAAAAAACTGCCCGTAGATCAGATAACCATAGAGAGAAGTCGGCAGAAGTATGAGCGCCATCTTCCAGCGCCAATCGACATGAAGAGTTTCCGTCAGAGCATAGCAAGCAAGCCCACCCAAGATGAGCCCACCGGGCCACCAAGCGTGAAGCCTGTTCAAGTGCTTCGACTTACTTTCCGGATACAAGGAGGCCGCAAGAGGGTTCACGACCGCTTCGACCGTACCATTGGCAAGGCCGATGAGAAGGGTCGCAAAATAAAGTGAGCCATACCCTTGAGCGAAAATAGTGAGGAGAACTCCCGTCACATGGCCTGTGAAGGCAAGCCACATCAAGGCTTTCATGCCGAGCATATCGACGAGCATTCCACCCAGAACAATTGTAATGGCAAAACCCCAAAGCCCCGGGCCCGCGATCTCGCCCATCTGAGTGTCGGTAAATCCGAAATCCGTTTTAAGAGCAGGAATAATGTCCGCTCGAATGGAAAACGCCATTGCGGTGGCGATGAGAGC
>JAHFAF010000237.1 GCA_023250715.1 Pseudobdellovibrionaceae bacterium
TTCGGAAAATACCTAGACCATCCATGAGGCTATCAAAAGCAGGGCCGTGAAGTAGGCCCGCCAGCTCGTTCCGTTTTTCCTCATCTAAAGACAGGTAATAGAGTCGGAAAGAATCCGACTTGCGCAAGAATTTATCTAATAGAATTTTCTTTCTTTCCACGACGGGAATCGGGGATTCTCCTCCGGAGGGAATAATTCCCAATGCGGCGGCCGGATTACTCAAAACCTTTCGAACTCGCTTTGTGATTATCCTTGGCACTGACTGAACCGATCCGCTCGGCTTTCTAAACGTCATAAAGAGGAACCACCCTCCGATTGCTGTTAATATCCATGGCCAATATTGTTTAAAGAAGCTTTCCAGTGCCGAAGGTTCTTTAGGCATCGGAATATTGGGATCGGCAGAAATCATGGGGAGTCTTCCGAAAATGGCTTCGGCTTGGCCCGAGAAGTGGCTAGTTATATAATCCTTCACAATATTTTTTGCTCTCAAGATGCGATCAGGATTTACTCTTTCGTCAAAATCCACGCGCACTCGCACGGATTCAAGTACCGGAGTCTCGACAACGCGAAATATTTGTCTCTCTGTCGGAGCTTGTGTTTCAGTCAAAGAAACTGCTTCGGGCATGAATCCCGGCATCGGTTCCGGGCGCTTTGTTTTCTGGCCATTGGGATTCACGAGGGATTCCCCCTCGACAAGGCGACGCTGCAAACGTTGGGTTACATCGGCGCTTACCTGGACAAGAAATTGCTGGGGGGGAATAATTCGGCCAAGGGCGTTTTCGAGTTCTATCTGAGTCTTTGTTTCCGCCATGTGCGGATCGGGGTCCGCGATTCCGAGCGAAGTAAAAAGCAGAATGAGTAAGGAGAGGCCTCTCATTTATACCGCTCCATAATGCCTTTGATTTCCTTATCCCCTGGCTGCAATAGCGACGCTTCTTCCCAAGCCTTCTTCGCCAAGTCCTTTTGGCCTTGGACGTACATGAGGCTGCCTTTCATGAGAAGTGCCCGTACGTACTTTGGATTTCTCTTTAAAATTTCTTCCACGACGTTGCTTGCGTCGTAGAAACGGCCCTGATTGTAGAGATGATTCGCTTCGAGCACCAGACGGTCTGTATCGTCGTAATCTTGCATTGCTCTAATTTGTGGCGGGCTGAATCCATTCTCCCCTTGCGAGGAGGGGTTTCTCCTCTCGTATTTTTCCCAGGGTTTATCTTTCGCGGGTGCGGGAACGAGATCCTGAAGCGGAACTTCGATGCGATAGTTTGAGGATGTCTCGATGGGAAAATCGCCGGTGATGGTTTTATTTCCGTAAGGCGTTACGACCTGAAGCTCAGTTCCTGTCTCATAGACCCGGAAGTCTTCCGTCGCTTGAGCGGCAAACCAGGCCATTGCCAGAATAGGCAAATAGACTAGCCAGTTTGTCTTATTTTTTTGCGTCTTCTTCTTCACCGAAACTTCCTTGTTTCGTTAACGGCCAATCGATAGACCAATATGAAAACCAGCGTACGACTTGATGGTTTGCACCCCGGATGTCGATGGCGAAAACCCGATGAATTCAAAACCGATGGCGGCCATCGATCCTAAGTACGTATCGAAAGCGCCGCGATAACTGATGCCCTTGGACTCCGATGTAAATCCGTAACCCAATCCTAAATGGAGCGACCAGCCTATCCCGGTATTTCCGAAATGCCCTCGGAAACCATAGGTTGGGTTCAAGAAAATCAAGCTTCCATTTACCGCATCACTTGCGAATCCAAGATCAAGTCCGCCCTTGCCGAAACCTAGCTCCTCGAGCAGTGAAACATTGATAGCGCTGCCGACTTCTGTGGTGGAGGCAACCTTGCCTTGCAAGACTTTTCCTGGGCCTATGGTAAAGAGAATCTGCGCGGAAGAGTCGGAGATATTCACCGCGGGGACACGGAATCGATCCGCGTTCAGCACCATGCCTTCGGGGTTTTTGTACATTACCGTCTGAGCGATCACTGAAATCTTCGTACGATAAAGCTCGATAATCAAAAACGCTTCGACCGAGTACTTGCGTCCGATTCGTTTCAATGTCTCGAGGTCGGGTGTCCCACGGCTGATGACGAGCTTGTCCTGCTCGACGCTTACTTGTGCCTGCCGGCATTCTGCGCAGGAGACAACGCTTTGAAGTTCGAGCTTTGCCAGGTTTTTTAAAACCTCCGCTTCGACCACGTTTGCGTAGTCTTGATCCAGGGGCGCATTGGCATGCACAAAAAATATTCCAATGGAGTTCGGCTTTGGCTCCATGTCCTCGACCCAAGCCGTGATCTTGTCGCCCAGTGTAGCGGCCGCGGAAAATTCCGCTTCCTCTGGTTGTTTCGCGCAAACGACTGCTGAAACCACTAGAGAAAATGCGACAAGAATAAGATGTCGTCGGTTTGATGCCATGAGTTATAGGTAGATCAGGCCTTACCCTCCTTCTCCTACGACTCATCGGAAGAATATGGAAAGTTCCTCAATCTTTTTGCGAGGACCAGTAATGGGAAATGGCGCGATGAGTTAGTGGTTCCACTGCGGAATGTGTTCGACGGGCATCTCCGCGAGTTTCATGCCCTTTGCATCCTTATCGGAAAGGATGGGAATGGAGATAGGCCATTGGATGCCGAGGTCCGGATCATTCCACAATAAAGTGCGTTCGCAGTCGGGACGCCAATATTCCGAGACCTTGTAAAGGACTGTGGCTTCTTCGCTAAGAACGATAAAACCGTGGGCGAACCCTGGCGGCACATAGAGTTGGTGGTGATTTTCTTCGGAAAGAACCACCGAAATCCACTTGCCGAAAGTGGGAGAGCCTTTACGAATGTCGACCGCGGCATCGAAAATCTGACCGCTCAATGCAGTGACAAGCTTTCCCTGGGCGCAGGGAAGCTGATAATGAAGCCCCCGCAAAACGCCCTTCTTTGAGGAAGAAACATTGTCCTGCACTAGTCCGCTTGGGATGCCGCCGTCTTCATAGCGCTTCTTATTCCAGAGTTCAAAAAAATAGCCTCGAGCATCAGGAAAAGAACGTGGTTCCAACAAGAGTACCTCGGGGAGGTCGGTCTTTTTGAAATTCATGGGGTTATACTTATGCCATCTGCCGGGGAAATTTCACTAGAAATGATCTTTTGGCTTAGGACCGTTATCATAGGAAGAATGCGAAAATACTCCTTTAAGCTCCTTTGGGGGGTTGCGGCAGGTTTCATTGCGGCGAGTCCAATTCACGCCCGGCCCGAAAAAACTTGTATGGCGGAGCTGGGGGTGGGGCTTCCCATTATTACGACCGCGTCCGGCAGTGTGATGGTTCGTCCCTGGTTGCAAGCGGGGCTCGGGTATGGGTACACGCCAGCGACAACGTTTAACCCTTCGGTAAATATCGATCCGGTGAGGGTTACCCTTGCTGATGGGAACGAGTACAAGCTTGTCGGAACTCCTAGCACGGTCCTTTCGATGTTGCATCCTTACGTCCGCATCTTTCCCACCGAGGACAATTTTTACATACAGCTTTCTTACGATGTCTTGAGAGTTCAGACGACGATTGTGACCAGTCTTTATCAGGGCGATACGGAATCACTTCCGAGCGCGCTTACCGTTCTTGCCACCTTCCGTCAGCCCTTGCCGACAATTTCCATCGGCCGCATGTTTGTGGGAAAAATTTATGTCATTAACTTTTCAATGGGTGCAACCTACGTCATGAACGGCTCCGCTGATATTAAGATCACCTCCGCATTGCCAGTCTCCGTTGGTGCGGACGTTTTGAATCTAACGCCTTTGCAAGAAGTGAAAGACAAAGCGAATGAAGCTGCCATCTCCGTTTCAACCGAGCTCAGAAATAAGTTCCCCTTCATCCCATCGATTTACCTTTCCATCGGTTTTGTCATCTAACCCTGTTGTAACTCTATAGAATTAAAAAGGTACTTCAGCTGCCCATGTACACAATTAAGACACATTTTTCTTCTAGAATAAGGCCATCACCTTAATCTAGGGCTATACCCTAAATCTCTCTCTTGTCTTATGCGGTACGTACGTTCCATTTTGCGAAAGATCTTCACTAGTCTTGCGATCTTTTTCCTTCTCTTCAATTCTGCGTGTGGCTTTTTCCGGCCGGATGATAGTGAACCCGAAGCGGAGAAACCTCCTCCCTTTGTCTTTGCAGTCACCCCCACGATCGTGGACGGGGTATATGGAATTGGTCAGGCGATTCCCATTTTGGTGAAAATGACCGAGCCCGTCACCGTTGAGGGAACTCCTCAGCTCACTCTCGAGACGGGCGACACCGATGCCATTGCGACTTACCAAAGCGGATCAACTACGGCGGAGCTTGTTTTTCTTTACACCGTTCAGGGAGGGGAGAATTCATTAGCTCTCGACTACGTGGACAAATCTTCCTTTTCTTTGAACGGCGGAAAAATTTTCGGGGGGACCGGGTTGAATGCTGTCCTTGGCCTGGTAGACCCTGGAACCCAGCGCTCCCTGTCGTACGGGAGGGAGGTCGTCATAGACACGACTTCTCCGACAGTGGTTTCTCTGACCTCTACGCTTACGAACGGGACGTACGGACCCGGGCAGGTCATTCCGGTGACAATTACCTTTAGCGAAGTCGTCAGTGTAGAGGGGACTCCTCAATTGACTCTCGAAACGGGTAGCACCGATGCAGTTGCCGATTATGTTTCCGGATCAGGAACGACCGAACTTCTTTTCCAATTCACCGTCAGTGCCGGAATGAACTCTTCCGATCTCGATATTCAGGGGACGGGAGCCCTTGCTCTGAACGGCGGAACAATTTTGGACGGGGCCCTGAATGTCGCGGATCTCACGCTTCTCAATCCCGGTGCAGCAGGAACTCTCGGGGCAAATAAAGCCATCGTGGTGGATACGATATCTCCTTTTGTTACGGGGGTGAACTCAACGCTAGCGTCGGGAAGTTACAAGGTGGGGCAGCTAGTTCCGATTACAGTTACTTTCAACGAAGCGGTAACTGTCTCTGGCACCCCCCAGCTGACTCTTGAAACCGGCGGAACCGACAGAGTCATCGACTACGCGAGCGGCTCGGGGTCCTCAGTACTCACATTTAACTATATCGTTTCATCGGGAGACACTTCCCTCGATCTAGACTACGTATCGACGAGCGCACTTTCGGCAAACGGGGGGACGATTCGGGATGACATTTTGAATGACGCTGCTTTGACCTTGGCTTCCCCTGCTGCCGCCGGTTCCCTCGGGGCGAATAAAGACATCGTGATTGATACTACGGCACCAACCGTGGCGGGAGTTACCTCCATCGAAAGTAACGGAACGTTCAAAATTGGAGACACGATCGATGTCACAGTGACTTTTAGTGAAACGGTTACGGTTACCGGTACGCCTCAATTGACCTTGGAGACAGGTTCATCGGACGCAGTGGTGAATTATTCCTCCGGGACGGGCACCTCCACATTAAGATTTACTTTCACTGTCGCGGCCGGACATGCGTCGGGGGATCTGGATTATGGAGGCACTTCTGCCCTCGCCACGAATGGGGGAGGAATTAAGGACACGGCCGGAAACGATGCGGTCCTCACTCTAGCAAATCCGGCGGCTGCAGGATCGTTGGGGGCGAATAGAAATCTGGTGATAGACGGAGTTGCGCCGAGAGTGACGAACGTCACTTCCGCTAAAACGAACGGCCGTTATACCGCGGGCGAACTGATCGATATCACGGTCACCTTTGATGACACAGTGTTGGTGACCGGCACGCCCACACTCACATTGGAAACAGGGTCTTCTGATCCCGCCGTAGCCTATACCGGCGGAACAGGGACCAATACACTCACCTTTTCTTACACGGTTGCGGCCGGACAGGATTCGAGTGATTTAGATTACGTTGCGACTACGTCTCTGTCAGGGACGATCAAAGATGCTTCGGGCAATAGTGCCGTTTTGACTTTGGCAGGCCCCGGAGCTGCGGGCTCATTAGGAGTAAATAGGGATCTGATTATTGATAACACCGCTCCCTCTGTCACGAGCGTGTCCGCCTCCAATGCGTCGGGAAGTTACAAAGCGGGGCAGGTGATTGGCATTACGGTAACCTACAGTGAAGCAGTGACGGTGACCGGAGTTCCCTTGTTGACGCTCGAAACGGGAGGCACTGATGCGGTAGTGAGCTACTCCGGAGGCACGGGCACCGCTACACTCAGCTTCGATTACCTCATAGGGGCTGCAGAAAATGCGTCCGATCTCGATTATGTATCCGCAACTCCGCTCAACTTAAATGGCGGTACGATCAAAGATGCTGTGAGTATCGATGCCTCTTCCTCTTTTCCAAGTCCGGCTGCATCCGGATCCCTTGGCGCAAATAAAAATATTGTCGTCGATACTATCGATCCCACAGTGTCCGGGGTTTCTTCAAGTACTTCGAGTGCGCTTAAGGGCATAGGAAATATTATTTCGATTCAAGTTACCTTCTCCGAGTCAGTGACGGTGACAGGAACGCCTCAATTGACGTTGGAGACTGGCGCTTCCGATCGAATCGTAAACTACTCCGGAGGGAGTGGATCGGCTGTATTGACGTTCGATTACACGGTGGGGGCAAATGATCAGTCGGCCGATTTGGATTATCAAAGTACGGCAGCACTGGCGTTGAATAGCGGTACTATCAAGGATCTCGCCGGTAACATTGCCGTTTTGACTTTGGCGAATATGGGTGCCGCAGGCTCTTTGGGAGCGAATAAGGACTTTGTCATCGATGGAATCGTTCCCACAGTCTCCAATGTGACAGCAACCAATTCGAATGGCACCTACGGAGCGGGGCAATCGCTTACGATCACAGTCACGTTCAGCGAAATCGTCACCGTAACGGGTGCGCCGCAGATGACTCTCGAGACAGGATCCTCGGATGCGGTCATCACCTATTCGGGTGGCACGGGCTCTACACTCTTAAGTTTCGCGTATGTCATTGGGGCCGGTGAGGCGGCGAGTGATCTGGAT
>JAHFAF010000238.1 GCA_023250715.1 Pseudobdellovibrionaceae bacterium
CGGTAAATTCGACGAGTTAGAGAGGAAGTTACGTGCCGAAAAAGAAAGTTTTCTTGTAACTTTTGGGGTATAAGCAGCGAAGAAAGGAGTAGGAGGCGCGTGGGGTTAGACCCGGTCCAGGAAATAGAACTAGCTGAGCTTATGCGGCGAGCGAACGATGGGGACAGCTCCGCGTATGAGAAGCTACTTATGGAAATATTGCCGTTTCTGCGCGCTTTTGTATCTAGGCGGGTAGGCCGAATGAATGGCGGTGAAGACGTGGTTCAGGAAATCCTATTATCAGTCCACAAGGCTCGTCACACCTTTGACTCAGCTAAACCGTTTATGCCCTGGATACTCGCCATCGCTCAATATCGTCTCGTGGATCACTGGCGGCGAAACGGACGCATAAACGCGCGTGAGATCTCCGATGAGAATGTAATGAACTCTGCTCCCGCCGACGCCTCAGTCGATTGGGGAGGTGCAAATACAAATCTTGAGGAGGTTTTTTCGAATCTTAGCGGACGACAAAAGGAAGTGGTGACGCTTCTTAAAGTAGAGGGGCTTTCAATTAGGGAAGCCGCTGTTCGTCTGGGCATGAGTGAATCGGCTCTGAAAGTTGCGGCTCACCGAGCTTATAAGGTTTTGAAGGAGAATTTGAAGTCGGAAGAATATGGAGACCATTGATCTTATTCACACGCTAGCCAGAGACACGAAGCCGGCACGACGGCTTCAGCGTCCCTCTGTGCGATTTGCCGTTTGGGCGGCAGTCTCTCTGGTCATTGTCTTGGCTTGGGTATTGGTTCTTGGCTCGCGCCCCGATCTTTCACCTAAACTTGGCGATTTGCGTTTTCTCACGGAAAGCCTGCTTCTCTTAGCCGGAGGAGTGGTTGCCGCCCTAGTCTCCTTGGTCGTTAGTATTCCTGATAGCGATCGGAAACCGGCCTTGAAGTTTTCGGCCCTGTTTCCGATGGTGGGCTGGTTCACCTTGCTCCTGGCAGTTCTCATCCATGGACTTATGCACGGGGAAGCAAATGCTCTGTCGGCAGGTCTTGGAATCGGTTGCATCCGAGACATTCTTCTCATCGGTGGCGGCCCGGCTCTTTTTCTCTTCTACCTCGTTCGAAGAGCCTCTCCCACCGAACCCGCTCTCACGGGCGCTTTGGTTCTTATTTCCATGGCTTGTATTGGTGCGCTTGGAACTCAGTTTCTTTGCAAGAATGATCGCGCTCTTCATTTAATGGTGTGGCACTTTCTTCCCATCGCTATTCTTGCTCTCACGGGAATCCCACTCGGCAGACGGTTTCTTCGCTGGTAAGAGTTCGCGTTGACACCCGTTAATGAGTCCAACTTGAATCGGTAACTTTCATGCAAGCGGAACGAAGTTCTGTTTAAGACTTCTCAACTTTCAACACGCATTGTTGTTTTGATGCCTTCACGGGGGGACCTCCATGAAACGAATCACTTTGGCATTCCTGTTTGTCTGCTCGCTCTCCTTTGCTATTGAACCATTCTCGCTGCCTTGGATGAATCATGAAACGCCGGGAACTTTATTTAACACGAATGACTATCCCGACGGAATTTTCGTGATTCATCCGTACTTCATCTATTGCCCGGTGAACTACGAGCTAGAGCCAAAGGTAAATGAATTAGCCTCTGACTATGCAAGTGAACCACGCGTCCATGTGCTCGATATCGGTGTAGACAAAAAAGATTCCGATTACGAAAAGTGGATAGATCGGGTGAAGCCGAACCATCCCGTACTCAGAGATTCAGAGCGCACTGTTGTTCAGGCCCTGGGTATTACGCAGTATCCCACGACAATTATCTTCGACGGGAGCGGTAACATTCATTATCGGTCCACTCCAGGTGTGTGGTCCAAAACGGAAGAGGAGAAGATTCGAGGCACAATCGATTGGTTGCTCCAAAAGCCTTGAGCGACGGCGATAGTACCCGCATGATTCGATGCGCTATAAATGTCCAGCTGGGTGTTTTTTCTATTAAGTTAGTAACTTTTGCCGGCGTTGGGACGAATTCCTATCCGTGAGAAAAGATGCCCCTGGGGCACGTTAACCAAGTGAATAGGAGTGAAACAATGGACAACAATCAGATCTTTAAAGGAGCGTTGGTGGGGATTCTCGCCTTAGGGCTCGGGGCATCCACCGCCGAGGCGGCGCCCAACTGGGCGAAGAAAGGACAAACGCTCGAAAAGTGCGCCGGAATCGCAAAATCAGGGAAAAACGATTGCGGAACTAAGGGCCACGACTGCGGCGGAAAAGCGGTAAAGGATAACGACCCCGACGAATGGGTCTACGTTCCGCAAGGCGTATGCGAAAAGATCTCCGGAGCCTCCGTCAAAGAGACAAAGAAAATTTAGGTCTCTACAATGAGTGACGGTATCAGGGGGGCGGGGCTTGGGCTTCGCTCTCCGCATATTTCTCATATCCTGGAGAATCGGCCGAACGTTCCCTGGTTCGAAGTTCTAACCGATAACTATTTGAACCGAGGAGAAGTGCCGCACAAATCTCTCCGAGAGGTCCGCGCGCACTACCCTATCGTATTTCACAGCGTCGGGATGAATCTCGGCTCTACCGATCCTCTGAAACGGAGCTACTTCGAACGCTTGTCTCAGCTGATAAAGGAGTACGAGCCCGAGTGGGTTTCCGACCATTTGTGCTGGGTTGGCGTTGGTGAAACCTACGCTAACGATCTTCTGCCGCTGCCTTACACGCAAGAAGCCGTGGATCATTTAGCTCAGCGGATTAGCCAAGCCCAAGAATGGCTCGGACGGGAAATCTTGGTTGAGAACCTGTCTCAGTACGTATCCTTTGATCGCGCTGATTATTCTGAAGTCGGGTTTCTGGTGGAAGTGGCGAAAAGAAGCGGATGCTGTCTCTTGCTCGATGTGAATAATGTTTACGTCAACTCCCGAAATTTAGGCTTTGATCCCCATGCCTATATCGATGCGATACCGAGGGACTTGGTGAAGCAAATGCATTTGGCGGGACATGAAACGACTCCCGAATGCCTCATCGATTCCCATGGCAAGTCGGTCTCCGAGGAAGTTTGGTCATTGTATCGCTATGCCCTGAATCGAATCGGGCCGACCCCGACGCTCATTGAATGGGATAGAGATGTTCCTGAGTTTTCAATTCTCTGGAACGAAGCGAAGCTCGCGGAAGTTTTACTTCAAGGAGCGTCCCAGTGAATCTTTCTGAGACGCAATCAAAGTTTCTTGAGCTCGTGTACGCACCGAAGTCTGATTCTTCAGCCGAAGAGTGGGCGGAACGGCACTTGAGACGAATTGAGGTCAATGCAAAAACGGGTCTTAAAATCTATCGAAAGAATCTGATTTTCGGATTCTGTGGCGCGCTTCAAGAAACCTATCGTTTCTGCCGCGCGCTTCTTGGTGACAAGAACTTCAAATTCCTGAGTCGGGAGTATGTTTACGAACACCCCTCCAAAAGCTCTGATGTCACAGACTACGGCGCGTACTTCCCGGATTTCCTAATCTCCAGAAACGAAGTTCGTGACTTTCCCTTTCTTCCCGACATCGCGCGGATCGAATGGGCAACAGAGCGAGCTTTCTATTCACCCCGTTTCGAGTCTCTCATTCAAACTCAATTCGAAATATCTCGTCCGTATCTCGCCTTTCTTGAAGAAGGTCTTGAGACGTTAGAAAGAGACCCATTTATAAAGGGAGTGGAGCGAATCGTTATCACTTCGGTAGAAGGGCGCCCCAATCTTACGCTGGTTGGTGAAGATGTAACCGGGAGATGCGATGAAACGTAGAACTCTTGCTTTCATCGCCACACTGTCGATTGTTACGATCGGTTCCGTTTTTCTTTTCTCGACCGCCAGCGGAAAGCCAAAAACGGAGATCGGAGAGGGGTCCCTTCCCGGAGCTCAGCGACTAGACAAAGGTCTTCTGAAGCAATTCGAGCAAACGCGAAAGGAAAAGGGATCTGATTATAGGCCTCGGACTCGGCACCTTCGTCCCGATGGCTCGGCGAAGTACACCAACCGTCTCTTTCTTCAAATTAGCCCCTACCTTATCCAGCATGCCCATAACCCGGTCAATTGGTACCCGTGGGGGGATGAGGCGTTTGAAACGGCGAAAAAATTGAAAAGACCCGTTCTGCTCAGTGTGGGGTATTCAACCTGCCACTGGTGCCACGTCATGGAAGAGGAATCGTTCGAGGACGAGGATGTAGCTCGTGTCATGAATGAGAATTACATCGCCATCAAGGTAGATCGGGAGGAGCGGCCCGACATAGACGCGATCTATATGAGTGCGGTTCAAGCGATGACGGGCAGCGGAGGCTGGCCCATGACGGTCTGGCTGGCGCCAGACCGAAAGCCCTTCTTCGGTGGAACTTACTTTCCGGCAAGAGATGGCGACCGAGGAGCGGGAACTGGTTTTGTGACGCTGCTGAAGAAGCTAAAGGAGGCCTTCGATAAGGAACCGAGTCGCGTAGCCGAAGCGGGCCAGAAACTTAGTCAAGCAATAGAGCGGAATCTAAGCCCACAGAGTGGCGGCCAGTTGCCAGAGACTGGAGTGCTTACAAACGCCATCAAACAATATAAAGCCCGTTTTGATTCGACCGAGGGTAGTCTCTCAAGCCGAATGAAATTCCCAAGTAGTCTTCCTAATCGGTTCCTCTTTCGCTACTTTCGGCGCGCGGGAGATAAAGACGTTCTGAAAATGGCCACCCTCACGCTCACCAAAATGGCTGGCGGTGGCATGTACGATCATGTGGGGGGTGGATTTCATCGCTACTCTACCGATCCGAAGTGGATAGTTCCCCACTTTGAGAAGATGCTTTATGACAATGCTCTTCTAGTGTTGGCCTACCTAGACGGGTATCAGGTCACTCAAAACAAGGACTTTGAGAGAATAGTCAGGGAAATCCTTCGGTATGTTGAGAGAGACATGACATCCAAGGAAGGCGCATTCTATTCGGCAACCGACGCAGATAGTCTCACTCCCTCGGGCCACCGAGATGAGGGGTATTTCTTTACCTGGACCCCGAAGGAAATTGACGACATCTTGGGAAAGAAAGAGTCCGCAGTCACCCAGGCGTACTACGTGGTCACCCCTTCGGGAAATTTCGAAGGGCGCAACATTCTCAACACCCCGGCCCCCCTCAAACAGGTCGCTAAGAAACATGGTCTAGGTGAAACTGAAGCGCGAAGTCTCATCGACCAGGCCAGAGAGAAACTCTACCAGGCTCGTCTCAAGCGGCCGGCTCCCCTAAGGGATGAGAAGATCCTGACTGCTTGGAACGCGCTGATGATTTCAGCGCACGCCCAATCGGGCTTAACGCTCGGAGAGCCAAAATACACTGAGAGAGCGGAACGAGCGGCTCGCTTTATTTTGACTAATCTCTACAAAAAAGGGCGTTTACTTCGCAGCTACAAGGACGGAAAGGCGCAGTTAAACGGTTACCTCGAAGATTATTCGTTTTTCATTGCTGCTCTACTCGATCTCTTTGAGGCCACGGGGCGGACAGAATGGCTGAAAAATGCCATTACGTTGGACCGTACTCTTGAAAAGCACTATGCAGACAAATCGGCCGGTGGTTTCTTCATGACAAGTGACGATCATGAAAAACTCTTGGCGCGAGAAAAGCCCGCCGATGATGGCGCCGTTCCCTCAGGAAATTCCATCGCGGCTTTGAATCTCTTGAGACTCCACGAACTGACGACGAATGACGATTACCGAAAGCGAGCTGAGAGCATCCTTAAGGCATTTTCGGGTACGCTGACATCGCAACCCGTCGCTCTTTCTGAACTGCTCTTGGCCATCGATTTTCATTTGGATAAGCCCAAAGAGATAGTCGTCGTGTCCCCGGAAGGGAAAAGAGAAACAGCCGAACCCTTTCTGACGGAGTTGAGGCGGCATTTTGTTCCGAATCGAGTGCTCGCCTTGGTCAGTGAAGGGAAGGACCAAGAAATCTTGGGTGCATTTGTTCCTTTAGTGACCGGCAAAGTCGCCCAACAAGGAAAGACTACTGCCTACGTATGCGAAAAGGGGATCTGCCAATTCCCAACGAGCGATCCGAAGAGGTTCTCAGAGTTGATAAAAAAGTAGATAAGCGCCGGGATGAACTAAAGGATCGCTCTTCACACCTGTTAGCAGGCAAATTCGACCCGCTGTAACTTTCCGCACCAGAGACACGAATCTATTGAAGGTAGGGATATGAGATCCCTCCATTTTCAACTTACAAAGCAAGGAGAAGCATATGCGGCAGCGCGTCGGTTGCGCTACTAGCAGTTTTCTTCGGCAGTCAGGCGATCGCGCTTGAAGTTGGAGATCCGGCACCATGCGTTGTGTTAGATGGCGTGAAAGCCAATGGTGACCCAGTACGAGGTTGTATCCGCGAAACTACCGATGTGAAACATACCCACACGATCATCGAGTTCTTCTCGGTGTACTGCGGTACCTGCAAGAAGAATCTGCCTCTGATGAGCCAGCTCTCGGACGATCTTAAGGCAAATGCCACGGTTCGGTATGTTTCCATCGATCCGACGGCGGCTGAAGTGACGACGTTTCTAAAGAGTGCGGAATTTTCGAAGTACATTAATTTCCCCACTGCTTTCGATGTCGATAGGGACGCGAAGGAATCTTACGGCGTGAAGAAGACGCCGACGCTGTTCATCTTGGATAACAAGTACGACATCGTCTACAAACACTCAGGTGCCATGACGCAGGCTGATACCGACCATATTAAGAAGCTCGTGCTTGGAAACTAATCAATCCATTTGAGGTGTCTCTTATGAGGACTGTGGCAGGACTTTTTCTGCTAATTTTGATTGCGGGTTGCTCTTCGCTTGAGTCTCTGGACAAGAGCCGGTTGAACCACCCTGCGATGGATCTTGCGCGGGACAGAACACCGCCACAGTCCTTCTACCTTACCAATCTTAACGGCATTCAAACTTCGAGTTCGGGAGGATCG
>JAHFAF010000239.1 GCA_023250715.1 Pseudobdellovibrionaceae bacterium
TGTTGGCACAATTCATGGAAGTCTTTTATCCAAGATTTGGCGCTGAATTGCTTTGGCGATGCGCTTGCATTAGATAAACAAACCAAACTCAGAGCAAGTAATACCCGTTTCATTGTCCTTAGAATCCCTATGCCGCTTTGACATCGACTTTAAGCTTCAGGCCCGCACTATCGATTTGAGCTTGCAAGGACAATGCAACAAAGCGCTCTTCAGAATAACCGAGGATTTTAGCAAACCTTGCCGCGCGTTCGGGACTAACGGCCTTTCGTCCTTTTTCAATATCGTTAAGATGAGACTTCGATATACGAAGCAATTTCGCGAACTCAGGCTGTGTCATCTCTTCGCCCAAGCGAATTGCCTCCAAAAGTTTCCCGAAAGTTACGGGTCCACCCGTAATACTCTCCAAGAGTCGAGTCGCTTCACTCTTTTTCGCTTTAGTACTCATGCTTATCCACCCTTTCAATTCGTACGAATTCAATCTTTGATCGCTGAATCGTGTAATAGGCGCGGTATCCGCGACTCAATCGAATCGAGCGAAACCCCGTCATTTCCCCTTTACACGGTTCGTCGTGATAACCGGGGATCTTTCTAACCTCTTCGAGACCACGCTCCTCAACATCTTCGATCCAGTCTTGCAACTTCAGCGCTATGAATGAAGGGACCTTTCGCAGTTCCTTCTTAGCCCGAGCTGAAAGTTCAACGCTGAATATCACGAATTAGATAGTACACCTGACTGGTGTACTTTAGCAAGGGCAATAATTGGCAGATCGTGCCGTCGGGACGCTAGGTAGGGCTGTTGTCCCGAAAACTTCGGGACAAAATCGGGACGCCAGAGGTGATTTCCGTTCATATTGGTTCCTATTCATTCAGTGAGAGCCATCGAGTAAGCATTTGTGATTCTTGGTTTTCGTTGGAATTTCTGGATCTTGCGAAGAACGCGGTTAAAATCCTCTCCTCTCCGCCATAAATTTCATCTAGTTGGAATCAAAGAAAAATCCATTTTTTGTGAACCCCTTGGGGGACACTGCGGGACAGGTGGTGATCCTGCACCCCATTTCCCCCAATATTAGTATAGTGTGCTACACTATATAGCGTGGCTAAGTTCGAATACATCGAATGGTTGCTCGTATGGTTACTTGAGACCAAGACATTCCGCTTTGAATGGGACGCTGGAAACAGCACCAAAAATGTCCTCAAGCACGGTGTGTTACAGAACGAGGTCGAGGAAGTTTTTAAGCTGGGCAGCGCACTGCCAATAGGAATCCAAGTTAGACCCGTAATTCCTGAGGAGCGACTTGCCATCGTGGGACCGACCTTTGAGAACCGAATGTTGATCGTAGTCTTTACGTTACGGGCGGGAAAAATTCGTCCCATAAGCGTGAGACCCGCTCACAAAAAGGAGAAAACACAGTATGAAGCGATCCTACGCAAAATCGCTGAAAGAATATAAGGGAACTATGAGGCTGGATGAGAAAATGATCCTTCAGTCTATGAAACGACTGAAAAAATCCAGAAAACTTCCCACGAGCGTTGCTCTAGAGGAAGCGACGGTTCTGGAATTAAAGAGCATTGCCGAAGATAAGGGCGTTCCTTATCAAGTATTGATGAGAATGTTCATCCTAGAAGGGCTTCGCAAAGCGAAAAAGACAGCAGCTTGAGTTAAGACAAGGATATAGTCTGAGGGATAGGCATGACGATATTGATAGAAGGTCAGAACCTAGTGTTACGAGAATTCCGTGAAGAGGATATCGACGAATTTTTTAAGGTCGTAGGTGATGCGGAAGTGATGTCACTTGTGGGAGATAATAACCCACTATCGTGTGCCCGTGCACAAGCGTGGCTAAATCGATCGAAAATGGAATGCGAATGTGGAAATCCGACAACTTACGCTGTCTGCTTGAAAGGTTCCGGTGAGTTCGTGGGCTATGCTGGATTCTCTAAGAGCCACGCCAGACCCCAGGAGCTGGAGATAATTTACGGTTTCAAGAAAGAGGAATGGCGAAAAGGCTACGGAAAGGAAGCGGCTCACCTTTTAAAGACACTGGCCATCAATCGGTTTGGGTTATCCGTTCTTTGGGCTACCGTCGATCCTTTAAATGAGGCGTCTATCCGCATCCTTCGAACCTTGGGAATGGAAAAGGTTGAGGATCGGGTCGACGAAAACGGTTTACCGGAGCAGCTATTCTGCGTTCGTAATGAAACAGACGTTCAAAGCCATTCTCCCCCGTCCCTCCAGAGTTTCTAGGTCGTCCCTCCGGGGGACAGGTGACAACAAATCCGTGTTAAGAGGAGCGACTGGATGGACTGGGCGGCACGAGTAACTGTTTGTTATTTTTCAGTTCACGTTTAGTATCAATGCATTGGAGAGAAAAGGATTCAATTCCTCTCCTCTCCGCCATAAAGTGTCTGAATCGATTAAATAAAAAATTTGAAGTTCGTTCCGTCGGGTCGTTTCGGGACAGCACCTGCATTTTACACCCAATTTCTTTTGAAGCTTTCTCTCGAACCCCGCTCGCACGGCAGCGGGCCTAGCAGCCGATGTACGGGTGCGCAAAGCAGTATGAGAATGTTGCTTCGACTTAAACAAACGAAGTTAATTGAACTAAAATAATTGCATCGAAGTAGGCGGACTGATCTCAGTTCAAAAGCTTACTTCCTTTCTGAATCTTCGAGGTGCCCCTTTTTTGCATCTGCCTGGGGGACGCTTGCGCTGCGATCAGCAAGTGGATGCACGTAGGGAAGATGGAGTTTCTCACCGCATTTCGGAATATCCAATAACCCGATTGAACGATCGAACCCGGGACACTCAACGACAAAAAAGTCTCTAGATCCGGGAACTAGATTCATCTTGAGTGGATCGGATTTCCTGGGGAAATACTTGGTGCAGAACGCTCCTCGGGTTGGCTTCCTCCCCACAGGCCACTCGTCGTTCTCCCGAGCTCTGCTTCCATCAATTCCGTTTCCGCGGATTACCACGCAGTCATTTTGCGGAGCGTAAACTTCATACTCGCATGGAGCTATGTAAGCATATGTTTGGCAGGTCAGGACTGAAAAGACGACCAAGAGCGCTCTCATAGTTTAAGTATACCCTTCCCATTTGCCAGGCGGAACCCACAAAATAGCCTATATATACCCATAAATGGCGTCTACATAGACTATTTGGGTGTTTATGGGTATGTTTGTGGGTATGAAGGTAACTGTTAAAGTAGACCAAAAGCTTCTCGCTTTGATCTCGGAACTGGAGGAATTCAAGGGGAAATGGTCCGCCACCCAACTCCTTGCACCAGACCGTCTGGTGGCCCTTCGTAAGGTGGCTACCATTGAGTCCATAGGCTCCTCGACCCGAATCGAAGGCGCAAAACTCAGTGATAGCGAAGTTGAAAAACTTCTCTCCGGGGTAAAGACATTCTCATTTCGCTCTCGCGATGAGGCGGAGGTAGGGGGATATGCGGAAGCAATGGAGATTATATTCTCCAACTATTCCCAGCTAGGTCTGACTGAAAATCACATTAAGCAGCTACACACGACTCTTCTAAAATTCAGCCCAAAAGACGAAAGACATAGAGGAGAGTACAAGAAGTTTCCAAACCATGTTGAGGCATTTGACCCCAAGGGAAAGAGTCTCGGTGTAGTGTTTGAAACAGCGACTCCATTCGAAACGCCGAAACAAATGACCGAACTGGTGGAGTGGACAAATCGAATGCTCGATACGAAGGAGATGCACCCGCTTCTAGTCATTAGCGTCTTCGTCGTCCACTTTCTTGCGATTCATCCGTTTCAGGACGGTAATGGCCGGCTCTCTCGAGTTTTAACAACTTTGCTGTTACTAAGGGCCGGCTACTCTTACGTGCCCTTCAGTTCCATGGAGAGGGTGATCGAAGCCAATAAGGAACAGTACTATCTCGCTTTGCGACGCGCCCAGGGAACTCTCGCCAAAGACAGCACGAAACTGCCCGAATGGATCACCTTTTTCCTTAAGACCATGGTTAAGCAGAAGCAAGAATTAGAGAAGAAAATGGAGACGGAAAACCTCCTCGCGAGCCTACCGGAGATTTCCGCTCAAATCCTTGCATTCATCCGCGATCATGGTCGCGCGACGATTGGAGACATAGTCACCGTCACGCAAAAGAATAGAAACACCGTGAAGGCACACCTTAGGGAACTTGTGAATGGTAAAAAGCTTTCTCAACAGGGCAAAGGAAAAGGTACCTGGTATAAACTCGCGTGATCTTCTCGACCCGAGTCGCCTAGGAAGCGCTCAACGCAAATTCGCGCGCTCGCAGCGACAAAATGGTTTCAACCCAGACACAACGCGATGCGCATCTTTGCCACTGGAGCTGCAGCATAGTAAAGAAGAGCACGAACATGATTAAGTTATTTCAATGGATCTTCACCATATTATTTCTATCCGTTCCAGCTCATGGCACAACTCCGTCTCACATCAGAGACCCGAAAAGAATTTTGGAAAAATTGGATTCATTTGAAGAAAGAAGGAGTTTTACGGAGACATTTCCGTGCGAGGCCTCACTCATTTACGAAAGGCACCGGTGCGGAAAATTTTGTGAACCGTTTCAATGTATCGAGGTCTGCGACCCTTCTATCAAGACGGAAGACATTACAATCACAAAGTGCAGCTCTGATTCCATTTCGTTTTCCAGTAACGGCAAAATATTCATGCCCTTTACGATAAAGGATTTTGAACGCATGAATCATTTGCGCTCCTTCTTCGATGCTCCTCTCACGGGCACGTTCGTTCAGCCAGGGCACCCTATAGGAAAGAGTTACATTGTCCTAGATGATGCGGACGAAGAGACGTTCAAGCTAGTGAATGGAACTTCCCTCCCGGCTCTTAGGATTCACTTTACTTATTTTCACTGGGACGAAATCACAAACGGCTATCTGCCATCGAAACAGTCAATCGTGTATGGCAAGGCGTCCCAATCCAACGGCCTATTTCTTGAACATCAATTTATTGGTTATAAGCACCCGATCTCACGAGTGATTGAAATTAAAAAGCCTCGGAACCGTGGTCAAAATGGATAACGGATAACCACGCAAATGAAATTCATATTTTTGACCATTTTGATGTTCCTAACTGCGCAGGAAGGGTTCGCAACAACGATGAGTAAAATTTCTTTGAACGATAAGGGAGTACCGTTCGATGTAACGGTGTTTGAGGCAGAAAAGCCTAATTGTGCCGTGCTCTTTGCGGTTGGTAGTGGTGGAAATCCCGAGCGTCATATTACACTCTTGGTTTCTCTCGCTGAAAATGGATGCACGGTCGTTGCGCCCCACTTTGAGCGACTTGCCTCTCCAATGCCCACTCAAGAGGAGTTACTTCTTCGAGCGCGTCGCCTACATCTTGCGCTAGATTCCGTTATGCGTCCCAATTTTCGAGTGGTAGGAATCGGCCATTCCATTGGTGCCACAACTCTCCTTGCGCTCGCTGGCGGACAGATTTGGATGGGTCCAGGGCAGCCAGTTCCTATCAAGTCTGATGAACACCTGGAACGGCTAGTGCTCATGACTCCACCGACTGGCTTCTTTCAGGCCCCAGGAGCGTTGGGTAACATTCACACTCCCTTACAAGTTTGGGCGGGCACAAAAGATACAATTACGCCGCCCGCTCAAGCAGAATTCCTTAAGTCGACGCTTCAAGATCAGGTACCGGTAGAACTACGTATCATAGAAGGAGCGGGACATTTTTCTTTTGTAAACACACTACCCCCGCAAACTACTGATCCGCTCCCCGACCGGGAAAAATTTCTTGCCGATCTGGCAGTTGAAATCCGTCGATACATTAACAATTAGATCAGCGTCCCCCAAAAGGCTTCGCCCGTCCTCCGGGGGACAGGTGGTAACAACTCCGTACTAAGGGGAGCGACTGTTTGAATTTATGAAATAATATTTTCAACAGATCAGATCATTTTATCTAAATATTGGAGAGGGCTAATTTCTAGTCTGAAGGGCTAAGCGTCCTTTGTCCTCCAAAACAGGATAAGGAGGTAAGAATTTTTCATTCCACTTCTGAAAATCGGGTTCACCTGTAGGAAGTCCGACATCCAATACTTGAACTAGAGACTCGGACAGATACTCATTGGCTAGCTCGATAACGTTTGGCTCGTGGTCATGAGAAAAACCACATCCATACCAAAAGTGGTGAATTACAAAAATTCCATTAGGATGGTCAGCCGATTTGTACTCCATCCCAGAAATGGCGTGGTTCTTCCAGGGAAGAGTGAAGGGATCAATTGCCATTGCGGATGTTGTGAAAAAAGCCAAAGACAGTACTGCCGATAAGTAACGCATCTTAGCCCCCATATATAAAAAGAGCCGAGTAGGCCTAATTTTGTAAACCTAACTCGGCCCCTGATTTATTTTTGAATTACAGAATTTTGGTTTTCCCCGTTAAGAGATCCACCGTAACGGTAAAAGCCTGCTCGTAGGAATCCACGATCACAACGTCCGCCACTGGTCGCTTACCACGAATCATAGGGTTTCGAACGTCGATCGGTATTCCCGGAACCTGTTTCAGCGCCTGCAACACTACTTGCGCAAGCGTGTACCGCGACTGCTGGAACAAAGTCATATGCACGGCGCTTCTCGCGATATGTTCTTTATCGGCGAAGACTTCGGCGCTTGGTTTGAACGGGCTCTCGCTAACCGCGCCACCGAATTCGGTCAACGTTGCCTTCTCGGGCTCGACTCCCAGACCTTCGGGGACGGTGTAAACACTAAGCATTAGTTTGCCGCCATCCACTTCGAATTTCGCGGACGTGGCAATACCGCTCGTTTTTTCGGCGTAACTGGAGTGCGATCGGTTAGTTGGAGACGCTCTCACTTAGATTTCGAGATCGAATCGGCCGTCCAGTTTGTCTGACTTTGCCAACTCTTCCACCTCGATCGGCGTCAGATAATCCAATCGC
>JAHFAF010000240.1 GCA_023250715.1 Pseudobdellovibrionaceae bacterium
TGGATCACTCTCAAGGAAATTATTTATAACTTTTGTAGTTTTGCACATCCAGAAGTAGAGCCAGGTGGTGATGCCCCGTGTGAGCGTGAAATAGGGTTCCCGTACATTCGATTGGCTTCCCCATTTGTCTCTTAACCATCTTTTCTTCTCCGTCTTTAAATATAACCTGTACTTCTCTTATACCCGTCTCCCTTTCATTGAACGATGTTGGGTCCTTATCACCTTCAACCGAAATGGAATGCGAAAGTTTTAGAATCCAAACACCTTCAGCTTCATCCCCCTTTTTTACACTCTCGTAATTTGGGGGACCAGGATATACACGACTCCGAAGTACCCCTTTCAAAGTACTTACCATTGGTTCGTACTGATATTTCGGAGACGTGGTTCGCAGTGGGGTAGCGGCAACATCCAGTTGGATAAAAACGGCGATCGCCAAGGTCGCGCGGAAGAAACATCGAAGTCTCATAGACGGTAGAATACTCGCTCGAAGTATGTGTTCAAGGAATTTGGCGCCGTTGTGACAATACTTTCTTCAAGGAATGGTTATTGTTGCATGGCCCCAATATTCATCACGTACTTTCGAAGGCGTTTCCATCGCCAAGTGGCACACCTTCCGGCTCGCTCACGGGATACGAAAACAATCCTTGCTGACGGGACTTCGATGGCATTCGAATAGACAAGTTCAGAGGGAGTTCAACTTTATATCCCATTTTCTGATAGGCCGCCGTTCGCTTGCGGAACATAGACATTGTGAGAGGGCTGCTCGAATCGACATAGTCATAGATTCGAACCTCATTCTTGCCAGCTCGTGGTCGGTGAAGCCGACCCGCGTATTGAATCATTCGTCCTCGAAATGAAATGGGCATTGCGAGCATGAGGGTATCGAGCGCTGGAAAATCAAAACCCTCTCCAATGAACGAGCCCGTCGTGAGAAGGAAAACTGGCTGAGCATTGGCGACCGCCTCCTCCAATTCGGCTAAAACTTTAGCGCGAGCTTTCTTGCCAAGCCCTCCAATCAAAACAAAGGACCGGAGAGCCGGGCCGCGTTCATTCGCGTGAACCGTTCGGCGAATTGATTCGAGGTGCTGTTTTCGATCTGAGATAACGAGCGGGAGTCGCCCCTCATTGCAGGTAGAGATAATATCGTCCGCCAGAAGCGAAAGGCGCTTGGTATCTTCCACAAGGTGAGCCCATACCTCATGAATAGGCGGCTGCGCACCTAGACTTTCGGGAATGCGCCAGCCCGTTTCGCGGACAACCACCACTTTGCCTAAAGCCCGGGTCCCCACTGACTTCATTTCGTGTCGCACGGGACCACACTGCATATGAATGATCGATTGGTGGCCGTCCTTTCGAAATGGCGTAGCCGTAAGTCCGAGAACAAATTGCGCGGGAGTCCTTTTTTAATACCGACTCGAACGAGACAGCGGGAACATGATGGCACTCGTCGATGATGATCTGAGCATAGGAACTTAAGGATTCTTCGGCATCCTTCAAATTGGTGACAGTTTGAAGCATCCCAACATCAAATTTGCCCGTGATTTTTTTCTTCGCTCCGGCAAGGATTCCGATTTCCTTCTCTGGGATTTTCAAGAATTTGGCCATTTGTTTGCGCCATTGTTCAAGGATGGGCATCCTGTGGGCGAGGACCAGAGTAGGTAGCCGTCGCTTCGCAATGATTGCGCAGGCCATCACGGTTTTTCCAGCTCCTGGGGGTGCTACGAGAACGCCGCTCTCATGGGGAATAAGTGCCTTTACCGCTTTGTTCTGATCGGGAGATAGCTCTCCATGAAACGAGAGCGAAGTCCTTCGATGCCTCGGCCTCTCATCTCGAACTACGATTTGGCTTCCAGCCAACTTCAAAATTTCAAGGCATCGATCGAGTGTTCCCCTTGGCAACATTAGCCAGTCGCCATCCAACTCACCGCAACAAATGAATCGAGGGATATTCCATGTCGAGAATCTGAGACGTTGCTTCTCGAAGAATACTGGATTGGCAAAAGTCGCGGTGCGCTTTAGCGCTGCTATTAGAGGAGATGGGAGGCCTTTCAGGTTAATTTTTATCTGCGAACCCAAGTGGATTTCGACCTGCTCGGGGTAGCAGCCTGGCTGAATTTTTCGCGCACCGGAATCCAATAACTTTTCGGTGCGCAAAACTTCGGCATCATCCGTAGGCACCAGTTCGAGCGACAGCGAAGTATCCAAAACCTTATCAAGCAATCCTCGGACATCAGCTGCCGATAAACGTGGAACAGAAGCCAGGTATTTCCATTGGTCAACGATGGGAGTAAGGCTGTCATCCAGAAATAAAGTGTTTCCGTTCTCGCGAGGCTTTCTCTGGAGCGGCAGAGCAATCAAATTACCGAATCCGCCTTTCGGTAGACAGTCCTGATTCGGAAAAAATCGATCATAGCTCTTAAGGCTAAGACTATGCCTTTTCGAGGAAGCGCGAGCCATGACGGCTGTACCGAGCTGTCTTGCCAGTCTCGCGGAAATTGGTTCACTAAATAAAATCCACGCATGACCACCATCGCCGGATCTTGAACGCTCGATCGCTGCCGTGATTCCCACCTCAGACGCAGCACTTTGAAAAGAGATGATATCCTCTCGCCAAGACGTCCCATCAAAGTCGGCTGCCAAGAAGACGCAAGAGCCATCTTCCCGAATCGCATAGGTACCCAACGTTTCGCTTCCTTCAAGATGTCTCCGAATGGCAATAGCGTCCAGCGAAGGGAATGCTTGGTTCGGGCATTCACTACATTTCACTTTGGGTTTGTCGCAGATCCCTGAGCGCCATTCGTTATCGCAGGCGGGAGAGTACCCTTTCTTACCAGTCTTGTAGTTTTCCCACAGTTTCGGAAAGACCTCCTTTCGGCAAACGAACAAATCCTCAAACAAACTGATTTTCTCTTCCGGACTGGTAGGAGCTTGTGAACGGGCCGATTTTCCCAATGGCCCACTCGGTTTTTCCGCTTCTGATGCAACGACGTCTGCAAGCTCGGCAAGAAGTCGTTTTTCTTCCTGCCGTAGTTCCCTGAGTCGGTTTTCGATTTCATCCTTTCGGTTCATTTGGTCAACACACAGCCAAGTTTGTCTAGGGCTTTAGAAAGTATTCAAAATCTCCTCGAAAAACTCACCCACGTGAGGCCAGTTGTCAGGCCCTAGAATTTTCACCTCGCCTTTCGGGTTGGTTGCGAAGTCGTGTCGGTGATGGTGGGCGTGATGAGATGCGCTTCCTTCTTCCTCCCAATCATCATGAGGTGAACAGTATCGGATGAGCACTGCTTTGCCGGGAATATTCGCATTATAGGAATATCTGAATGTTCTAGCGCGCAGACGTTTGGGATTTGAAAGATCCACTTCAATGTCTTTGTGAATATCAGCCCTGACCCGGGTTCCTTTGTAGGTGTGGAAAATAATCATCGGGCAACTCAATACGTGCCAGGATGGAGTGACTTGCTCGTATCGGTAGTTTCGCGGTGTCTCCATGTACCGGTGGTACTGGCGCAGCGTCTTTTCATGGATGTCTAGATAGTGCTGGAGGGAGTTCCAGTCATGTTTCGGCATAGCTACTTCTTACGTAGTGCGGAAAGCGTCTTCCAGAGGTGTATCGCAGTAAGATAGTCTTCATCGAACTCAGCTGAGTGTTCCGCTTCGGAGAGTAATTGCTGAACGGAAACCTTGCGCTTCGAAGCAAGAGCATTCAGTTCCCTTGTATACGATTCAATTGCTTCTTGAGTGGAAGCAAACCGAGGCTTTGTTCGCAGTCCCTTTTCGTAGAGGGATTCCTGCTCCCCCATTTCACTTTTGTTTAATTCTTTCATGTCTAAGTCTCCACGCGGAGGATGTTAGCACAGGATCACAACGATCAGGAAAGCTAATATGTATTGCAAATCAATAGTTTACAAATTAATTCAGCGACCTCTAGGGAGCGTTCGCGAAGCAACAAAAGTTATCTGCACTCCGTTCAGGGGGAGGGCTTCAAATCAGATTTTCTCCAACCAAATACAGATCGATCCGTGGAACATTCGTGGAACATAACAACCCAAAACAGGTGGGATCTATCGGTAGCAACCAGAGGGGACAAACCTTACTAACTATTGGTTATGATTTACATCGATCTGATTTTATTGAGTTTGCGAATGTCGACGAATAATGCCGAAATTCGCCTTCCAAGCTGAGGGTAGCGGGTGCTCACAATAGTCCCGCGCCGGCCGAAATTTTGGTCATCATAATAAGAATCTCCGAAATAAGGATCCTAAGTCTTGCGACGCATCCAATGTGACCCATTTTCGCACGAATCGTTGCCGTACCGTTTAGAACCCCTTCGGCATTGTAGTTTTCGTGTGGACGGTACATAGGAATGGCTTCTTCGTGAATTTCCTGTCGTAAAACTTTAAAAATCCACCCTGCCCATCAAAAGTCCAAGCCGAATTTCCCGTAACCCCATCCATGGTGGCCGTCCAATATTCAAAGTCTTTTAAATTCGGAATAATTTGGGGACGGTATCCAAGGTTAGTTTCAACTTGGGTATCTGGGGAATATCCCATGTATCGTCTCAGTCGATCAAATTCTAGTGCTGTCGGAAGGAGAGCGTTATGTTCGAGGCAGAACTCGGCCGCCTTTTTCCAGGTCGCCTCATCGACTTTTGCCGTCCACATGACTCCGTCCGGGTCAATCCACGTATCTCCCAATTGTGGAAGCGTCGGCCCCCATTTAAACACCTCGCCACTCAACGTCGTGAATTTCTCATCTGCCGCTAGAGCAGAAACACTTGCGGTCAGGAATAACACCAACCCAACAAGAAATACGACTACACTCTTCACGTGGTTAAAGTTCATTCTCATTCCTAGCACAACCAATTTCATCGAGTTCCTCCCTTTACCGCGAGCTGCCGCAGGTTACAGGCCCCTTAAAGTGAGTGGCGCAGCGAAGGTATAGCTAGTTGGAGGTAGCCTCAATACCGAAGACGACGCATCGCGCTTTATCCGCGTTCAAGTCATGGACGCACTCGCGGATCAAGGGTCGAGTGCTTTTGGATTGGTATCGGCGATTAATGGCAACTAACCAAAGTCGTGAAGAGAAATAACCAGATTTTCGAATTAACGTCGCCGAGACGGCGGTGCCGTAGAACTCCTCGAGCAGAGCCGAGATATCCCGGTTTGTCCATTTCAGCGATGGGCGCCTGAGCGGCATGTTCTTTTTTTGCCTAGCCGATGAGCGATTCGGCGAGCCCGGATCTGTCAGCAGGCCATCGATCTTTTCCCAAACAAGTTTCTCAAGTTGGTTGGCGTTGATCCGATTTGGGTGGCAGGCGAATACTTTTTTGTTGAGACAAGCCTGACGACGAGTGGACCAGGAATGTTCGTAGTAGGGAATTTTGGGCGCCGGCCAAATCGTTTCGATTCGTCCTGTGAATGTAGACATGTCCGACCATGGGAGATCTTTGGTTACGAGGTGCGCCCACCATAGACTGCGTCCTGAAGAGGGACGCGATATGAATGGGATGTCGCGTTAAACTATTGTGCTGTCGCATACGGCCATGCGATGAAGTGAAGATTCGGTGGCGAAATCTGTGTGGCATATGGAGGTCAAATGAAACTTGAGAATGTGGTATCTGTATTTGTTCTGGTGATGTGTTCTCTCTTTTCGGCGGTTAGTAATGCCGATGACGGAACGAAAATTGTTTTCTTCCAAATCGACGATAGTTTACCCTCGGTGGTGGGAACGGCCACAATGCTCGACCTTGTTGAAGCGGGCATAGAGAATTGGACCTTTAATCTAGAGGGCGAGTCTTTGATCGTTCTGAAAGCGGAACGCTATTCGCTCAATGGCCGCCCGATGCCGCCAACCCTCATCGTGAAATTAGGAGCCACGGCCAACGAAGTCCCCGTAAGCGCAAACCAGGGTGGCCCGAAAAACATTCCGGCGCCCGGAATGAAGCCGTTAGCGATTACGCTAAATAAGAGTATCAAATGGAATGAAAAATCTGTCGTAGCGGCCGTAACTCACGGAATGGGTCATATCCTTGGATTGAACGATTCAACAGAATCCGTTGGCATTATGAATCTGAAATCTATTGAAGCCGGTATTTCAGATCCCTCCGTTGCAGAAGTGGCGCTAGTGAATAGGCTCTGGGAAATAGAGCCGGCACGAATTAATATTCAGATCCCCTAAGACATCGTTAGTGGAGGCGGCCATTGGACCCCTGGATTCTGGCCATGAGGCGCGTACGAGATCAATCTTCGTTAAAGGAGGGAATCGAATTGCCGGGGTAAATGCCGAGATTACTTTCTCGGTTATCGATTAGGTGAATGAGGTAGATTGTGACTTCCGCCCCGCTAAAGACAGCCTTAAAAAAGAGACGGTGCCTGCCGTCGGAAAACACCCATGATTGGTCTCCTGTAACGGGGTGAAGAGCCGGGGTATTGGGTTCTCTGCAAGAAAGTCCAGAGCGCTATCGTGCTGGTCCAAAGGTCCAAAAACGTTTCTACCTGCTCGATTGAGTCAGTGGTCCGAAAGATGTGGTCCTCGATTCGTTCGATACCCGAAAGGGCTTCCAACCTTCTTATACGTATTGGATCGGTTGACCGACACCATTTTCTCAGCCCGAAAGGCACAGATCTGTGCAATTTTGCGATTCGGTGACTGACAATTACTGTCACTCATTGGCCCGTATTCCCTTAGAATGCTCAGGCATCAGACATGCAGTGTGTCCAAATGGATTCACGCTAGAGCGGTTCTGCGTGTTGCGCTTTTGGTTAGCATTGAGGGTAGGGATGAAATCTATTTCTTTTGTAGTTGTAGTGTCGGGAGCTTTGCTCTTTTTTCACAGTCCTGCTGTCGCGGAGAATTCCAATTCACACTCGGATGCTGTTCAGTC